>JASFIK010000027.1:0-12149 GCA_050122705.1 Candidatus Omnitrophota bacterium
TTGGATAGCAAAACGCGTCTCCATATAATAATCAGGATCGGCTAAAAACCCAAAAGTCAGGGGATTATCAACATCCAATTTATAAACAGGTTGATATTTAGGCAGAAACTTGTCTACCCTTTCCTGCTCAGGTATATCCACTGGCTCAATCCCGTGGGTCAGTATATACCCGTCAATACATACCATTGCCGGAAGCAGTATATCTTTATTTTCCGATGCCTTATAGGCAATCAGGTGCAAATCTACGGCTTCCTGGATGTTCTCTGCATAAAACTGGATAAAGCCGCAATCACGCAAGGAAACCGAGTCCTGTTGGTCATTCCAGATGCTAATTGGCGCAGACATTGCTCGATTGGCGCAGGTTAACACAACTGGCAACCGCATCCCGGCAATGTTAAATAAAACCTCAGCCATAAGAAATAGACCCTGAGAGCTAGTAGCAGTATAAACACGCACCCCAGTTGCTGAGGCGCCTAAAACTACGGAGGCGGCTGAGTGCTCGCTCTCCACATTTATAAACTGAGAATCCAGTTTACCATCAGCCACTAACTGCGCTAACCCTTCAACCATATGCGTCTGAGGAGTAATTGGATAGGCAGAAATTACCCCTGGTCTGCATAAACTGACGATTTTAGCTATTGCTCTTGAACCCTCCAGGAATTCTTTCATCTGCCTTCCTCAGGTATCATCTCAATATCCTGCTTCGGACAAATAACTGCACAATTACCGCAACCCTTACAGTAATCATAATTACAATGAAAGGTATTCTTATCTTTACCCTCAATACAACCCTCTGGACAAATCAGGACACATAGCCTACAAGCAATACAGTTCTTCTGTAAAAACTTAGGCTTAGATTCTGTGCGCCAGGAGCCGGTTTTGTTTTTTTGACTTGAGCCAGGTTTGGCAATTATTGGTCCAAACATCTCTTGTTCTATTGCTTTAATTTCTGGATATATTCAAACCCCTGCTTAGCTGCCTTGAGGTTTCCTTCCTGTATCTTACCCATGAAGCGCGACCTGATTGACTGCTGCATAGTCTCTAAATCCATCTCGCCGGTGGCTGCAGCATAGGCACCTAAGAGTGCAGTATTGCCTAAGGGGCGACCAAAAGCCTCTTGAGCAATCTTATTTGCCGGTACCACATATATCTTCTGTTTTAGTTTTGTTTTTGGTATTTGAATGCCCTCCCGCTGATTGATTACTGCAATACCATCATCCTTGAGTCCGGCCAAACAATTAACACTACGTAATAGCGTAGAATCCACTACAATTACAAAATCCGGTTCGTAAATCTGACTTCTTATACGCACAGGTTTATCATCCACCCTTACAAAAGCATTCATGGGGGCTCCCATACGAGCTGCTCCAAAATGAGGAAAGGCATAGGCATATACACCCTTAATAAAGTAAGCCTCGCCTAAAATATTAGCAGTGGTAATTGCCCCTTGACCAGCCCGGGCATGAATACGAATTTCCCGCACTATAATAATCTCCTGATTAAAAAACTAACCTCTAAGATTTATGACAAAAACGCCTTAATATGATACTCGAATCAGCCTAATTTGTCAAATACTTTTATTTTTAAAATTCTCGGATAGATTTTGCAGGCATTCAAATATTGAAACTGCTGTTTGGCAATTTAAGGTTCCTAATCCGCAAGAAGGAGTAAAAATCAAATTATTTTTAATTAGATTTTCTTCTATCCCTTTGTCTGCCAAAAGCTTAAATGCGTACTCTAATTTACTGGTTAAAAGGTGGGTATTTATTTCTGAACTAAATGCCTGGGTTGGCACAATCCCCCAGGCAAGGATACCTCCCCGATTAAAGAAGCCGAGAAGCTCATTTGCATAAAGCAGGATTCGATCAAGGAAACCAAAGGCATCAAAACTAATCAGATTAATATTAGTAACCTCGGTGAATATTGACCAATCGGTATTCCCGCAGCAGTGAACCCCAATTAATACATCAGGGGATTTAATCTTTTTAGTAAATTCGATTAAAGTATTAATTACCTGATTGCGGTTTATGGTGGTATAACCTGAACCAAGGCAAGCCAGATATGGCTCATCAAGAAAAATGATGATTGGCTTAGCAAATCTCTTGAATAGAGCTATCTGCCAACGGGCCTTCATTATTAACCCCTCCTGCACTGCCTGCATAATAACAGAGTTGTGTAAAATCGCTCTTCCTTCACTATCATTAATACTTGCCGCGAAGGTGAATGGGCCAGTAATCTGTCCCTTAATAAACTCTACTCTCTTAAGGCTTACCTTTTCTAACTGATTAATAAATTGCCACAGCCCGTTAGCAAAATCAGTAGATATTTGAAAATATTCGCTGTCATTAGCAATAATCCGCTCATAGAATTGAGTCAATTCCTGTTCTTGATTTGAAGCGTCAAAAAATAAGCCCTGCTGTGTTAAACGAAGACAAGGCAAGCCTTGACTGTATTGAGCCACCATTCCCTCTCGCCTATCCCGCTTAGGTAACTGTGGCCAAAAGGGAATGTCAGGCGTATATTTAAAGATTAAATCCAGCGCCTCATTGGCATCTTGATGCGGCAGGCTACCGATTCCCGTGGCTAATCCTTTTATGTTTCTTATCTTATTGCTCATCTTATAATCTCCTACTTAATCTCTCAATTACTCTTTCTGTCTTGATGAAAATAGCCCCTTTTTGTCTAAGCAACTTTAAAGTCTCCCTTTTGCCCTTGGCAGTGACTGCCTGGGTAGCATCGGTTACCAGATATGTTTTTTTGCCTAACCTCACCAATCCCAGACAGGCTGCCTTCACGCAATAATCAAGGGCAACACCAAAAACATAAGCAGCTGTATACGGTTTCAAAAAGAGTTTAATCCTGGGATTAGAAAAGACATCAAATGTATGCTTTATAACCAATATCTGCTTAGTATTTTTTGTTATCGTCTGCCTAATCTTTCTAAAGCCCTTAGTGCCCTTTAGGCAATGAGCAGGAAATTGCTTAAACTCAGGATCATGCTTACTGTGGGTATCCAGGGAAGAGATTATGGGAATCCTCTTGTTTCCAGCAATTGTAAACAGTCGCTTAAGATTAGGAATCAACCCCTCTGCTTTAGGAACATAAAGTTTTCCCGTAGGGTACATAAAGTCGTATTGTGTATCTATATCCAAAAAAACAATTTTTTGGTTCATTCTTTGACTTTTCTTTTATTTTTATTAATTTTACGAAAGGGCCTGTCGCTTTTTTACCTCTGAGGCTAGGCCTTTGGCTAATCTTCTAAGTTTTCGACTGATAATTACCGGGTACCTTGCTGGTTTGACTAATCTTTTGTATTTCTCTTCCAGGGCAGAAAGGCCCTCTTTAGTAAAATCGCGGATTTTATGCAACCCTGGTTGAACATAAACTGTCTTACCCCTGGATACTACCTCTTTTAACAGGGGCAAGCCCTCTGTCTTTTCTCCCTCTAAACCTAAGATATCCCTACGAAACCCACCCTTTGAATCATACACGCGGTAGACCTGCTTACGTCCGGGGAGCGTTGTCTTATTCTGGCTTAATTTCATCGTAGGTAGGAAATTGCCATGCTTATCAGTTACCTCGCTGATTTTATAGATCACATCAATAAAGGGAGCATCAAAACTTATTCCCATTTTGGTACCCACGCCAAAATTATCAATTTTTGCACCCTGCTTAAGCAATTTATAAATTTTGTATTCGTCTAAATTTCCGCTAGCAAAAATCTTAACCTGGTGTAAACCAGCCTTATCCAGCATTCTTTTTGCCATTTTGGATTGATAAACCAAATCACCGCTATCAAGTCTAATTCCAAAAAGATGCTGCCCTCGCCCTTTTAGCTCTAGGCCTACCTTAATCGCTGCCTCCATTCCCTTGCTTGTATCGTAAGTATCAACTAATAGCGTTGTCTTTTCTGGAAAACACTGAGCATAGCTTAAGAAACTCTCTAATTCATTTTTAAAACACATAACATATGAATGTGCCATCGTGCCGACAATAGGAATTCCATAGATTTTACCAGCCAACACATTTGATGTTCCGGCAAATCCAGCTATATAGGAGGAGCGCGCCACCTTTAAAGCAGCTTCTTGGCCGTGAGTCCGGCGAAGGGAAAAATCAAACACACTCCTTCCCTGTGCTGCCAAGACTACACGGGAAGCCTTAGTAGCAATCATCGCCTGAAGATTCAGTGTGTTGAGAAAAAATGATTCTAAGACTTGAGCCTCAATAAGATTAGCGGTTACCCGGATAACTGGCTCATTGGCAAAAAAAATCTCACCCTCAGGCATTGCCCAAATATCACCGCTAAATTTAAACCTAGTTAAATAATCCAAAAAATCTTCAGTAAATAGACCCTGTTTTTTAAGATAGCTGATATCTTCGGGCGAAAAACTTAGGTTGCTTATATATCCAAGAATATCCTCAAGACCCGCATTAATAAGATAGCCCCGATTCGGCGGTAGTTGCCGAACAAATAATTCAAAACTGGCAAATTCAGTGTGTTTGTTTGCCTTCCAATAACCCTGGGCCATTGTCAATTCATATAAATCCAGCAAAAGCGCAGAATTCTGGGGTAGATTTTGCTTGCTCATTTTGTAAGTAGATTTTCGTATTTATTTAGAGGGAAAAAGTGATCTTTAAAAACAACTGCTCCTTGTTTATTTATCAATACAAACGTGGGTACCCCTAATACCCCATAGGAATAGGCAACCCGGGCATCGCTATCCAACAATATCTTAAAATCCAATTGGTATCTTTCTAAAAATCGCCTGACCTTTAATCTGCTCTCATTGATATTTATTGCCAAAAGTTGTGTGTCTTTAAAAATAGCATCAGCATAAATCTGATTGAGATTAATAAGCTCCTTAAGACAAAATGGGCACCAGGTAGTCCAAAAAAATAAAACCACTGGCTGCTTTTGCTTAAATTCTGAGAGGGTTATTTTATTACCATCCAGGTCGCTAATTGTGAAATCAGGAGCGGATAGTGAAGTCTCTACACCTTGCTCTTGAGCATAAGCTAAGTTAAATATGCCGGAAACTGCAAAGTAAATGCCCACAATAATTAAAATAATTGCCCCCGTCTTCATAATCACCTCCATCCATTGTCCTGATTTGGGAAGATTAGTTAAGATTGAGCTAAATGTACCAGCCAAAATAAGCAGCAAGCCCATCCCGTAAGCAAAACTGAATAATAAAAGTCCGCCGTAAATAAAATTTTTCTGAGTGGCGACAAATATGAGAATTGAACCCAAGACCGGAGCGGTACAAGGACTAACCACCAACCCTGAGGTAATCCCTAAGATAAAACAGGAAAGATAGGTCCCTGATTTATTAAACCTGGGTAATTTCAATAAGGAAACTCGAAAACCCCGGCCAGTGAAAAGAGCAAGGCCAAACAAAATGATAACCGCACCTACAATAATCCGTACCACTGGATGGGTGCTAAATTGGCCAAATATACTGCCGGTTAATACCGCGAGCAAGCCCAAGACAGTATAGGTTATGCTTACGCCGGTAACGTAAATCAAGCTCAAGACAAAACCCTTTATCTTAGAATTGGCGCTGCTTACCCCCACATAAGCAATGGTTATGGGTAACAGTGGATAGACGCAAGGGGTAAAGCTAACTAAAACCCCGGCAAAGAACACCCAGAGAAAATCAACTGGACTACCTGACAGATTCATTAATCCAATTTATATAATCCTTGTTACCGGCAACAATCGGAAAGGCAATTACCTCTGGTACTTTATAACTATGCAGGGATTTAACCTGTTTAACAATTTTCCCAATCAGTGATTTTCTTGACTTAGCAATCAACAATACCTCAGTGGATGAATCAATTCTCCCCTGCCACCAAAATACAGACCTTATCTTTTCAATCAGGTTTACACAGGCAACCAACCTTTGTTTAATCAAATGTTTGGAAATCCGGTTAGCTTCTCTTTTGTTTGCACAGGTAATCAGGATAACTATATTCATGAGAGCTGCTTGGTCAATTCTGCTACGCGTTCACCCAGACGTCGACATTGCTTAAGCGCGCGTGCATCCGGAGCGCCAATTGCCACTGGGCCATAATGATCGCCCTGGGAATCACCTCTAATTACCATTCCATGAATTAGCATAGCATTAAGAATATCTAATATGGTGGTTTCATTACCTCCCCCGATATTAGCGCTGGAGGCAAATGCTGCACCTGCTCTGCCTTCTAGTCTGCCATGAAATTTTACCGAATCATCGAGTAGTTTTTTAATCGGATATGCCATTGTGCCGTAGTAGGTGGGTGAACCAATAATAATTCCCTGGTAATTTAACAAATCATCTGCTTTTAGCTGCTCAATGCTTTTTAAATCTACCTCTAACTTTTCTGTGTTTATCCCCTTAACAATCTCCTCGGCCATTTTCTTAGTATTGCCGCTCCTGGAATAATAAGTTACTAATATTTTTGCCATAATAAACCTCCCGCTTCAAAGATAAGGCCTTCCTAATCCACTAGAAGGATATTCCTACATTCCTCCCCTGGCTACATTATAAGCATCAAAGATACTCCAGATGCCTAAAATACAAATCAACACTAATCCCAAACAAAAAATCAGAAAGCCTGAAACAATCCAGGCAAACGATACGGCTTTACCCAATAGCCAAAAGCCAATTAATATTGCCCCGATCATAAAAATGAATAAACTTAGTGTGGAAAGAAAAATAATAATTAAACCTTTCCTAATCTGGCCATTATAAATTTGACCGAGACCATTAAACACAAATGACAATACCGCTGCTGTCCCTGGGTGGGTAGTTTGTTTATCCATTACCATTTTCTCCTATAATAAGTAATCCTGCTTTATTCTCTTGATACTGCGAAAAATATTGGTTTTCAGGTTTGGGCATATTCTTTCCAGATCCCTGATTATCCCCGCTACCCTCCTGCGATTGGAAATAAGGGATTTCGGACAATTATATTTATGATAAGGTAAATTCTCTTGTTTAGCAAAGCGGATAATCTCTCTTTCCTGTACATAAGCGAGTGGACGGATAACGGTTAACTGGCCGGAAAATAGCTCTTGTCTTGGCAACATGGCTGAAATCTCACTGTTGAAAAATAAATTTAACAAAATTGTCTGCACAATATCGTCTAAATGATGACCGAGAGCTACCTTATTACACCTATATTCGGCAGCAGTCTCAAAAAGCATCTTCCTGCGGTTCCAGGAACACCAGAAACAGGATTTATCCTCTTTTGACTTATCAGTAATGCCGGATTTACCCCGAGGGTATAATCTTAGTTTCTTTATCATATATTCGTATCCGGATCTATTAAAATAGTTCTTAAGCCTCTTTGTCTGGCTCAAAGAATTTCCCAAATCAATATGCACGGCAACTAATTGATATTTTATCGGGCAAAATGCCTGGCGGCTGGCCAGAATACGTAATAGGCTTAAGCTATCCTTGCCTCCCGAGACCCCCACGGCAATACGGTCACCATCGGAAAGCATCTGGTAGTCAGTCATTGCCTTGCCTACCTTCTTGGAAAGATAAAAGCCGGGGCCCTGAAGCCTCATATAAAAAATAATAGCCTCAAGATTGTATCTGCCAAAAACAGATTAATAAAAGCTGCCAAAGACAAAAATGGTCCGTATGGTATAGTATGCTGTTTTCTGATTAACAGGTTTACTGTACCAACAACCGCACCAAACATGGGAGCCATAAAAAATGTGAGCAATGCAATCTTCCAGCCCAGAAACGCACCAATCATTGCCAACAGTTTTACATCGCCTCCACCCATTGATTCAGTTTCGCCGTCGATCGGCCCTTTCTTAAGCAGTTTAAAATAGATTATATCAAAGGCCTTACTAGTAAGATAAATAATACTGCCACCGATGATAATACCAAGAAATGAATCTAAAACAGGCCGGTAGTTAAAGGTGAATGGAGAAAGATTCAATCCCTTAATCCCGCTTAACAAAAAACCAGCCACTATCCCCCCCAATGATATTTCGTCAGGAATTATACGGTGAGCAATATCAACAAAGGTGGCAACGATTAATAAACAAACAAAAAATGTATACAAGACAAAATCAAAACCCAGGCCGTGTAAATTATAAAAAAGTAAAAATACAGCGGCAGTAATGAATTCGACCAGGAAATAACGAAAAGAAATCGTCTTTTTACAAAACCGACATTTTCCTCTTAAGATAAAATAGCTAATCAGGGGGATATTGTCAAACCAGGGGATTGTCTTCTTGCAGTGAGGACAAAATGAACGTGGCTTAACTATAGATTGCTCTAAAGGCAGCCTATAAATACACACATTTAAGAAACTACCAATTGCAGAACCAAAAATAAAAATAAGTATTTTCCCTATCATAATTTATTGATCTCCTGTCTTAAAGCCTCACCCATCACCTTGAAGATCTTATCAATCGGGGCTTGCTCTGCAGTAAAATATTGAAAGGAGAGAGCTCCCTGGTACTGCAACATGCCCAAGCCATTGGAAACCAAGGCCCCTGCCTGCTTTGCCAGAGATAACAATTTTGTCTGGAGTGGATTATAAATCAGATCGTAAACAAACAATTCCTTACGTAGCAACTCCGGCTTAACTAAACAGGGATCTGTTGGTTTAAGCCCCACCGGGGTTGCGTTAATCAGTAAATTCTTCTGCGGAATATTTAACTGCTCAATAGTTTCAACCCACGATATTTGCATCTGAGGAAATAAACCATTTATCAAACTAACCAGATTCTGCGCTTTCTGTTTATCAATATCAAAAATAACGATTGAGCTTGCCCCGAGTTTAGCCAAAACATAAATAGCTGCCTTGGCAGCACCCCCAGCGCCTAACAGGGCAACCTGCTTACCTTGTGGATCAAAAAAGTTTTTTTTGGTCAAGTGCCATTGAAAGCCAGATATATCTGTATTAAATCCCTGATAACCCCCCTCCTTTCTTATTATTGTATTTACCGTTCTTAGTTGTTTTAGATAATCCGATTGGGAATCCAATGACACAAAATCCAACACCTTCTCTTTGTAGGGAAGGGTTACATTAAAACCAAGGATATCTTTTGTGGCTACCTTGTTACCACTGATATCCTTTATCATGATATCACTGAGAAAAAAGGCCTCTAATTCTTCTGGCTTTATGGGGAATAATCTATACTCTGCATTAATGCCTAGATAACCAAATGCGGCATTGTGCATTACCGGGGAGAAGCTGTGTTTGACAGGGTAACCAATCAAGCCATAGATTTTTGGAGGGACTAAATTCATGCTGTCTTGTTTAAGGCATTGATATAGGCTAAAATTGAAGCCTCAATAATGTCTGTGCTTGAGCCGCGGCCAGAAAAATTCTTGCCCCTCTGGACTAAATTGAGGCTAACCGTGCCCAGAGCATCTTTACCTCGAGTAACTGCTTCTAGGCGGTAATCGAGAAGTCGCAGGGAAACTCCCGTAATCCTATCAACTGCCTTAAAACAGGCATCAACCGGACCATCGCCAGTAGAGACAGCTTCCAATTTCTTACCTTTGTGCTTTAAAATCACCTCTGCCTGGGGTTTAATCTGGGTACCTGAATAAACCCTGAAACTAACTAATTGCCAAAGCTGTTTGGTAGGCTTGCACATCTGAGCCTCAACAATGGCAACCAGGTCATCTTCGAAAATATTTTTTTTCTTATCTGCCAGTTCCTTAAACGTAGAAAACGCCTTCTCTAATTCCGCAGGCTTAAGATGGAACCCTAATTGCTTAAGCCGTTGCTGGAAGGCATGTCTGCCTGAATGCTTGCCCAAGACTAAACTAGCTTGAGTAAAGCCCACATCACGAGAACGGATAATCTCATAGGTGGTGCGTTTTTTTAGAATACCGTCTTGGTGAATACCTGCTTCGTGCCTGAAGGCATTTGCTCCGACAATTGCTTTGTTGGGCGCAATTACAAAACCAGTAAGTTTACTTACTAAGCGCGATGCCTTATAAATCTGGCTTTTGTTTATATTTGTTTTTAGATTGCCAAAGATATCCCTTCTTGTATCTATGGCCATAACTATCTCTTCCTGAGAGGCATTACCAGCCCGCTCGCCTATGCCATTGATAGTACACTCAACCTGACGGGCGCCATTCTTGATTGCCGCTAAGGAGTTGGCAACTGCCAAGCCTAAATCATTATGGCAATGCACAGCAATAATCGCTTTATTGATATTGGGAACATTTTCTTTTATTGCACTGATTAAATCACCAAATTCCTCTGGCTCAGCATAACCTACCGTATCCGGAATATTAACCGTAGTTGCACCCGCAGCAATCACCGCCTCAATAACCATAAAGAGAAATTCCCGCTCGCTGCGTGAGGCGTCCTCCGGAGAAAATTGTATATCACTGCATCGCTTCTTGGCATACCTTACTGCTTGCACCGCTAAGCGTAAGATTTCATCCTTAGCCTTTCTTAATTTATATTTCATATGAATCTTGGAGGTGGCTAAAAATACGTGTATGCGTGATTTATGAGCAGGTCTTATTGCCTGCCAGGCCGTATCAATATCCTTTTTTACTGCCCGCGCCAAGCCGCAGATAACCGGGCCCTTTATGGACTTTGCTACTGCGCGCACTGCCTGATAGTCCCCTTTTGAGGAAATCGGAAAGCCTGCCTCAATTATATCCACTCCCAAATGTGCAAGCACCTCAGCAATCTCTACCTTCTCTCTTTGATTTAAAGAGGCACCCGGGGCTTGTTCGCCATCACGTAGAGTAGTATCAAAAATTATAATTCTATCCATTCTTTTTCATCCAGGGCATCATTTCCCGCAACTGCTTACCAACCTGTTCTATTCTGTGTTCATCGCCTTTCTTAAGCAACTCATTAAATACCGGGCGGCCATTTTCATTTTCCTTAATCCACTCCCTGGCGAATTTTCCCGATTTAACATCCTTAAGAATCTTCTGCATTGCCCGACGGGTCTTCTCAGTAATAATCTTCTGGCCGCGGGTAAGGTCGCCGTAACAAGCAGTATTGGAAACGCGCCTACGCATACCGCTAACACCTACCTCTTGAATCAAATCAGTAATCAGCTTTAATTCGTGAAGAACCTCAAAATATGCGATTTCCGGTTGATATCCTGCCTCAATCAGGGTATCAAACCCAGCTCTGATTAATTCAGTAACTCCTCCGCAGAGAACTGCTTGCTCGCCAAATAAATCAGTTTCCGTCTCCTCATCAAATGTGGTCTCAATTACCCCAGCCCTTGTCCCGCCAATCGCCTTTGCATATGCCAGCCCTATCTGCTTTGCCTGACCAGTTGCATCCTGAAAAACTGCCAATAAACAAGGCACCCCCTTACCCTCTACATACATCTTCCTTACCAAGGCACCCGGCCCCTTGGGAGCAACCATAAATACATCTATCTTTTTGGGTGGTTTTATCTGCTTAAACCTGATATTAAAACCGTGCGAGAAACAAAGCGCTTTTCCTTTTTTTAGATTTGGCTTAATATCTTCCCGATACACCTTAGCCTGGACATGATCCTGGGTTAATATCTGAATAATATCAGCAAGGCCTGCTGCCTGTTGGGCAGAAACCGGATTAAATCCATCTTCCTGTGCCTGTTGGTAATTTGTTGTGCCTTCAAGCTCTGAAACAATTACGTTTACGCCACTATCCCGTAAGCACAATCCTTGACCCCTGCCTTGTATTCCATAACCAATAATGGCTACAGTCTTATTCTTTAATAAATCCAAATCCGCATCCTGCTGATAATATATCTTAGCCATCTCTATACCCTCCTTAAACGATTGCGATTCTCCCTGTGCGCATTAATTCCTGAATACCAAATGGCTTTAACTTAAGCAGGAATTCCTTAACCTCCTCAGAAGTAGCACAGACCTCGATGATTGCCTTATTACTACCCTTCCTAAGTAAACGGGTAGCCTGTTTGTGTTTATTTAATAATGTATTAATTTTACGTCGGGTTGACTGCGCATAGCTAACCTTTACTAAGGCCAATTCCCTTTCCACAAAATCCTTTTTAGTCAGGTCAACCACTGAGATTGTATCAATCAACTTGCGTAGCTGCTTGACAATCTGTTCAAGGATACGCACATCAGGCGTCTCTACCACAATTGTCATCTGAGAAATGCTTGGGTCTTGGGTCTCGCCTACTGCTAGAGAAC
>JASFIK010000028.1:0-11444 GCA_050122705.1 Candidatus Omnitrophota bacterium
GATAAAATTTCTCAAGATGCCAATATCGGCGATAGCATCGCGGTTAATGGCACTTGCCTTACTATAGTAAAAAGACACAATAATATTGTTAGTTTTGAAATTATGCCTCAGACTCTGCGTTCAACAAATCTAGGCAGTTTACGCATCAAAGATAAGATTAACTTGGAACGCTCACTAAAAGCAGGAGATAGAATCAGCGGTCATTTTGTTTATGGACATATTGATTGTATAGGAGTAATTCGTAGGAGAGTCTTCATACAGGATAATCTCTGTTTTGAGATCGCCTTACCTATTAAGTTTGTCTCTTTGGTTTACCCAAAAGGCTCTATCGCGGTAGATGGTATAAGCCTAACAGTGCAGAGTAAAAAAGCCAACCTTTTTTCTATTTATATTATTCCCCATACCCATAAAAATACTACCCTGGGTTTTAAACACCCATCGGACAAGGTAAATATCGAAACTGATAAATTGGGATCATCTCTTTACCTCCGTCAGGAATACCCTTTGGGATAATATAAGGCACCCCTTAAATATTGTCAATTTTAATAAATTCTGTTATACTAATCTGTTAAGAAAAAAATTAGGCAAGCTTCTCGCTTGAAGGTATAGCCATGGTATATGTCGGTACAAGTGGTTGGAATTACCCGCACTGGAAAGGGATCTTTTATCCAAGGGGTTTGCCTCAGGTAGGTTGGCTTAAGCATTATGTTAAGTTTTTTAATTGCGTAGAGTTAAACGTGACTTTTTACCGATTGGTCAAGAAGAAAACTTTCCAGAATTGGCGTCAGAATACGCCAGATGACTTTTCTTTTGTGACTAAGGGCTCAAGATTTATTACTCATATTAAGAAGCTTAAATATATAAGTCAACCCTTGGATTTATTCATAAATCGCGCGCGTGGTCTTAAGGATAAATTAGCATTGGTTTTGTGGCAATTACCTCCCAGCTATAAAAAGGATATCAAGCGCCTGGTGTATTTTTTAAAATTACTAAAGAGAACAAACCTCAGGCATAGTTTTGAATTTAGGAATGAATCATGGTTTGATAAAGAGGTCTATCAATTATTTAAAGAATATAATATCTGCCTATGTATCGCTAATTCACCTCGCTTTCCCTGTGAGAAGGTAATCACTGCTGATTTCCTTTATTTGCGTTTTCATGGTAAAAATTTACTCTACGGTTCTAATTACTCAGACAGGGAACTTAAGGAATGGGCGGAATTTGCGCGGGGGTTTAAGAAGCATAAAGATATATTTGCTTTTTTTAACAATGATGCCAGAGGCTTCGCGGTTAAGAATGCCTTAAGGTTTAGAGAGTTATTGGGATAAACGGGGGATGGCTCAGTTTGGCTTAGAGCGCAGCGTTCGGGACGCTGAGGTCGCGGGTTCAAGTCCCGCTCCCCCGATATTGCCTTGAACCCAAAAGGAGAGTTTGAGGGGAAAGATTTTCCCCTCAATGAATAGCTCGCTTTAGTTATGCTACGGGGTGACAGCGACCCCTGCCGTTTGCTTCGCAAAGCGAAGCAGCAGGGGGAGCGCCAGAGGGGCAATTAGCCTCTATGGGGAGTGAGCGAAGCGAACGACGGTTCAAGTCCCGCTCCCCCGATATTGCCTTGAACCTGAAATATGTCTGACTCAATAAAGAAAAAAATTGAAAAATTAAGAGAAAGAATTCGCCACCATGATTATCTGTATTATGTGCTTGCTGAGCCGACGATTTCAGATAAGGAATATGATGATTTATTACGCGCACTAAATAAATTAGAAACAGAGTATCCGCAGTTTAAAAGTCCTGATTCGCCAACTCAACGAGTAAGCGGACAGATTTTACAGGGATTTAAGACAGTCAGACACAAGCAGAAAATGCTCTCTTTGAACAATACCTATTCATTTGAGGAGCTGGTAGATTGGGATAGTCGCGTGCATAAGGGCTTAGTGGTAAAGCATATTGAATATACGGCAGAGTTGAAAATAGACGGGGTGAGTGCAAGTCTAACCTATGAAAAGGGTAAGTTTATCTTGGGGGCAACCCGGGGTGACGGAGAGCGGGGGGAGGATGTTACTCAGAATTTAAAGACAATCCGTGCAATACCCCTGGTTCTAGTTGGTAGCCATATTCCTGAGTTAATAGAGATCCGCGGTGAGGTTTTTATGAAGGATCAGGAGTTTATCTCTCTTAATAGAGAAAGAGAAAAAAATAATCAGGTTCCCTTTGTCAATCCCCGCAATGCAGCAGCAGGGTCCTTGAAGCTACTTGATGCAGGGATAGTTGCCAAGCGGGGACTTAATTTCTTTGCCCACTCTTTGGGTGATTATCGCGGAACAAAGATAGAAAGTCATAATCAGTTTCTCAGCTTGCTTAAGAATTGGGGCTTACCGACTGTTCCTTTTTCGGAACTTTGTCATGACCTTAAACAGGTAAAGGAATATTGTTTACTCTGGCAGGAGAAGAAAAAAGGGCTTCCTTATGATATTGATGGAGTGGTGATCAAGGTAAATCAGTTGGATTATCAGAGTGCCTTAGGTTCGATTTTAAAGAGTCCCCGTTGGGCAGTGGCTTATAAGTTTCCTGCTCATCAGGCAACTACCGAAGTTATAAAGATTAATCTTCAATTAGGCAGAACAGGGGTGATTACTCCGGTTGCTGAACTTAAGCCAGTTGAATGCGGGGGAGCAACCATTAAACATGCTACACTCCACAATTTTGATGAGATCAAACGGCTAGGATTAAAAGAAAAAGACCGCGTATTGATTGAACGAGCAGGGGAAGTAATTCCCAAAATAGTTAAGGTTGTACAGAGTCGAGGCAGTAAGGCTTTTAAAATACCTAAGCACTGTCCGGTATGTGGCGGTGAGGTAGTGAAGGAGAAAGAAGAGGAAGTTGCCTATCGCTGTATAAATCCTTCCTGCCCCGCACAGCTGGAAAGAGGGATATTGCACTTTGCTTCAAGAGGGGCAATGGATATTGAGGGAATGGGCGAATCAGTAGTGACACAATTAGTTAAACAAGGATTAGTGAAGGACTTTGTTGATATCTACAATTTAACTAAAGGGCAATTGTTAACTTTAGAATTATTTCAAGATAAGAAGGCAGAGAATTTATTAAGGGCAATCGAGAATAGTAAGAAACAGCCACTCTCTCGTCTCATTTATGCTATGGGCATAAGGCACGTAGGAGAAAAGGCAGCTTTTCTCTTGGCACAAAGATTCAAGACCCTCGATAATCTGCAGCAAGCAAAGATTTCTGATTTGGCGGCGATTTATGAAGTAGGTCAGGTAATGGCTACAAGTATTGTTGAGTTTTTTCAGAGTAGATCTTCAGAGAACCTAATTAAGAAATTAAAAAAATCTGGTCTGAATACAAAGCAGCCGATTTCAGGGGACAAACAGCCAAAACTTACTGGCAAATTAGTTGTTTTTACCGGAGAGTTGGATGATTTTACTCGTCAGCAGGCAGAGGGGTTAGTACGCCAGTTCGGCGGCAAGGTTAGCTCCAGTGTAAGTAAAAATACTACCTTTGTGGTGGCAGGAGATAATCCCGGCACAAAATATATCAAGGCAAAGCAGTTAGGGGTAAAGATTATCAACGAGGCCCAATTCAAGGAGATGATTAAATGAAGGCTGATAAAAAAATGAATACATTCAGGATACACATAGTCATACTTGTTAGCTGTGGTTGGCTGCTGGTTAATTTATGCGGGTGCGAGGCACTCCTTAAGAAGTTTACCCGTAAGCCTAAGGAACCAGAGGAAAAAGGCGCCCCGCTCTTGGTGCCTGAGGAGTATTCGCTTTCCGATATTCCGGTTGAAGAGCGCTATCGTCAATACTTTCTTTTCTGGAAATCCTGGCAGGATGAACTAATTAATGTTTTAGGTTCACCCGCCAGCCATAAAAAAAGAAAGGATTGTATTAAAGAAGCAATCAAGAATTTAGAAGAGTTAGCTCCTTTTCTCTTTGAAGAAAAACTGAAGGAGCTTAATATTTATTTAGAAAGACTGCGCGAATTGGAGAATGATATAAGTAGAGATGTTTATGGGGCAAGATTATCGGCTCATAAAAGTCAGGCGGAGATTCTCAAGCGAAATATTTTAAGAGATTTTTCTTACCCGGCAGTAAAAAACCATTTGCGATGATACTAGAGACTGTTTGTGTGGGTGTGTATGCAGTGAATTGTTATATTCTGGCGCAGGATAAAGATGATCAGGCAATTATCATCGATCCGGGAGATGAGCCAGATAAGATTAAACAGGTATTAGCTCAACATAAATTAAATCCCGCCTTGATTATTAACACCCACGCTCATATTGACCATATTGGCGGGAATACCGCGTTTGATATCGATACATACATCCATAAGGATGATTTGGAATTTCTAGCAGATCCTAATTTAAATCTATCTGGGCTTCTTGCTATGCCTCTGCGTATAAATTCTTCTTACGTACATACACTTGAGGATAAACAGATACTGGAATTAGGCAAGATTAAATTACAGGTTTTACATACACCCGGGCATACACCAGGTGGGATTTCACTTTGGTTAAAAGCACCTAAGAGTAATATCGTTTTTTCAGGAGATACGTTATTCCATCAAGGAATTGGGCGTACAGATCTACCTTTTGCATCTTCCCGGCAAATAAAAAGATCAATAAGAGAAAAATTATTTGTTTTAGATGATAAAACGCAGGTTTATCCTGGCCATGGCCTGCCAACATCTATTGGCTATGAGAAGGAAAATAATCCCTTTTTGTGTTCAAGTGAGAGATTAATATAAATAATATGCGCGAATTTATTGATATATTTCTTAATTATCTATCGGTTGAGAGGGGTCTGAGCGGCAATACCGTTATTTCTTACCGTCGGGATTTGCAGGACTTCTTAGATTATTTACAAGATCGTCAAGGCATTAGTTCTCTGGAGAGAACAGATAAAAATCAGATAACCGCATTTCTGATGCATTTAAAAACGCAAGGCTTGAACGCAAATTCGATTAGTCGTAAATTAGCGGCAATCAAAACATTTTATCGTTTTCTGGTAAGAGAAAAAATTATGAAAAATGATCCCACCAGCCTGTTAGAGTCGCCGAAACTATGGAGGAGAATCCCCCCTACCCTTTCGGTTAAGGAAATAGAAGTATTGATTACTCAGCCTGACTTGCGCAGGCGAGATGGAATAAGGGATAAGGCAATCCTGGAGGTATTATATGCTACTGGCATGCGCGTTTCAGAATTGACTCAACTTAATCTTGAACACGTGAATCTGGATGTAGGGTTTGTTCGCTGTTTAGGCAAAGGCAATAAAGAACGCATTGTCCCTTTAGGTAAAAATGCAATTATCTGTTTAAAGAGATATATCACAAACGCGCGCCCATATTTTTTAAAAAATAAATCTACTAATGTTTTATTTCTTACCCGGCTTAATCGGAGAATATCGCGTCAGTCAGTTTGGAAAATGATAAAAAAATATGCTCGCCAAGCGCGCATTAAAAAAGAGATTCGGCCGCATATTCTAAGGCACTCTTTCGCTACGCACCTATTAGAAGGTGGTGCTGATTTAAGGAGCGTGCAGGAGATGTTAGGGCATAGCGATATTTCAACTACCCAGGTTTACACCCATATTAATAAGGATAGGTTGAAAATAATCCATAGGAGGTTTCATCCCAGACCATAAAAATTACTTGATTGTTTAACTTAATCTTTTTGATTAAGGTTACAAACTATATGCAATGAAAGATTATTTAAGTAAACTACCCAAAGATTTGGCTAATTTAGTATATTTAACTGGTGAAATTGCAGCAAAGTCCAGGGTCGGTGTTTACTTAGTGGGGGGAATTGTTAGAGACCTGATTTTGGGGGCTCTCAATTTTGATTTAGATATAGTGGTTCAGGGAGATGGAATTATGTTTGCCACTGAATTAGCTCATTGCCTCCATGCAAAATTAACCACACATCGACGCTTTGGCACGGCAACATTAGTTACCCCTAAGAGGATAAAACTGGATATTGCTACCTGCCGAAGTGAGTTTTATCCTGAGCCTGCCAGTTTGCCGGTAGTTTCTCCTGGCACAATAAGAGAGGATTTAGCAAGGAGGGATTTTACGATTAATGCCATGGCGGTTAATTTACTACCTGAAAATTTTGGCAGTCTAGTTGATTTTTATCAAGGTAAGCAGGATTTAGAGAAAGGCGCGATTCGCATTCTGCATGATTTAAGTTTTGTTGATGACCCTACGCGCATAATCAGGGCAGTGCGTTTTGAACAGAGGCTCAAATTTAGAATTGAGCCGCGCACTTTAAGATTGTTAAAACAGGCAGTAAAAAGAGGAATGCTAAAGCGGGTAAGTCCCCATCGCTTAAGGGACGAGATAATTCTTATCCTAAAGGAACCCGCTGTCCTTAAATGCATCTTGCGCCTGGAGAAGTTAGTGGGATTTAATTTTATTCACCAGAAACTTAAGTTGGGAAAAGGAAATTTGAAATTCTTGACAGCGGTTAAGAGCCAAATAGACTGGTTTAATCGTAACTTTCCTAAGCATAAAAACTTGGATATATGGCTGATGTATTTTATTGGTCTTTTGAGCAGTTTAAACAGTGCCCAGATAAATCAGGTCAGCAAGAGATTTGGTCTGCGTCGCCAAGAGATCAAGATAATAGAATCTTACCATAGGTTTTCATCAAAACAGATTTTGCTACTGGGCAAGAAAAATATACAACTCAGCCAGGTCTATCGTATTCTTCAGGCATTAAGTCCTGAGGCGATTTTGTTGCTGAGAGCCAAATATACAAATAAATTCTTAGCTCAAAGGATTAAGCTTTTTTTTCATAAATGCATGGGAATACGAATATATATTCGCGGCGAAGATTTAACCAAACTCGGTTTAAAACCCAGCCCAAGATATAAGCGAATCCTTAACCGATTACTTTATCTACAGCTGGATGGGCAGATTAATTCCCGAGCAGAAGCATTACAATGGATAAAACAATGGTTATTGCCATCCTAAAATTAATTTTATTTATTAACAATTCCAATTCTTTAAAAACCAAAAGGATGGTTTTGCAGAGTTTAAAAACGCGTCTGCGCAATAGATTCAATATTGCCATAAGCGAAGTCGGTGATGAAGATAAATGGCAGAAGTCTACCTTAGCTATTGTCGGGGTCCAGAAGGAGAAGCGGTTTATGGACAGGCAATTTAGCCAAATAATTAATTTTATTGAAAATTTTAATCAGGCTAGTATAGTAGATTATGAGATGGAGTTGATTTAATGGGATTAAGACATGAGAAAGTAATTGCTGCACTTAAGAGGGAGATAAGTAATATTGTCCAATATGAGTTAAAAGACTCAAGGTTGGGTTTTGTTACAATCATGCGCGTTGATTTGACCCCTGATTTAAGATATTCCAAAGTTTACTTTAGTGTTCTCGGAGGAGAAAGAGAGCAAAAAGCGACAAAGCAGGCTCTGGAAAGCGCAAAGCCGTTCATTCGTTGTTTAATCGGTCAGCGGATAAAATTAAGATTTGTCCCTGAGATTTCCTTTAAACTTGACCGTTCAGCGGAATACAGTATCAAAATTCAGAAAGAACTCGATAAAATAAAAACAGAAAGAGAGAATTCTAAATTATGAGTTTAAAAAAAGTTATTGATTGCATAACGAAACATAAGGTTTTTTTAATTACTACACATCAGAACTTAGAGGGAGATGCCTTAGGTTCGCAAATCGCCTTTTATAGCCTCTTAAGGCAGATAGGCAAATCAGCGATTATGGTTAATCAGGATCCCACTCCACAGGAATACACCTGGTTATCCGGATCAGAATTGATAAAGTTATATCGGCAGAATATGAAATTAAAATTCGATTGTCTGGTGATGTTGGATTGTTCTGATAAATATCGCTGTGGCAAGGTAGCCAATCTGGCTATAGCCAGCCAGCCAGTTGTTAATATAGATCACCATATCTCTAATGATAAGTTCGGCAATATTAATTGGGTATTACCTGATGCCTCCTCAGCATCAGAGATGGTTTATCGAATTTATAAAATGATGCAAGTTAAGATAAACGCCAGGGCCGCCTTAGCTCTATATGTAGGGATTCTTACTGATACCGGCTCTTTTCGTTATATAAATACCACTTCCTTTACCCATCAGGTAGTAGCCGAACTTTTAAGATTTAACTTAGATGTCCCTAAGATTTATCGGAATATCTACGAATCTATGTCTTTTTCCGATATGACATTGTTACCCAAAATCCTTTTAAGCTTACAAAGGGAAGCTTCAGGTAAGATTATAATCTTTAAGATAAAACAGAGACTGATCAAAGGAAGAAAATCTTACTCTGACCTGACTGAGAACGTCTTAAATTTTGGCCGTTCAATTCGCGGCAGTCAGGTTTGCGTTTTGTTTAAGGAGTTACCCAAAAGGACAGGACAGATTCGTGTAAATCTAAGATCGCAAGGGCAGGTTGACGTTAATCGGATTGCCCAGTTTTTTGGGGGGGGAGGACATAAGACCGCTTCTGGTTGTACTATTCAAGGAAATATTGAAGGTGTACAAAGAAGGGTGATCAGAAAAATTAAAGAGCAACTCCGATGAAAGAAGGGATTCTAGTAATTAACAAACCAGGAGGCATGACTTCGCATGACGTTGTAGATTTTGTACGCAAGAGGTTAAAGATTCGACGCGTCGGCCATGCGGGAACCCTAGACCCAATAGCCACAGGAGTGTTATTAATTTTAGTAGGCAGGTGTACAAAATTGTTTAATCATTTCCTCAATTTCGATAAGGAATATTTAGCTACGTTAACTTTGGGTAAGCGTACTACCAGCGGAGATCGTGAAGGCAAGGTTGTTGAAACAAAGGAATACAATAATGTTACCGATGATAAGGTAAAGGAAATTTTTGGCTCCTACATAGGTGAGATCCTACAAGTTCCCCCGATGGTTTCCGCACTGAAATATAGAGGAAGAAGATTATATTCATTAGCTCGCCGCGGCATCAAGGTTAACCGCCAGCCCCGCTCAATTATGATCAAGGAATTAAGCTTGCGGAATTTTAATCTCCCTTATATAAAGTTTTATCTTAAGTGTTCTAAGGGCACCTACGTCCGGCAATTAGCCGAAGATATTGCCCAGGATTTAAATTGCGTGGGGTACATTTCTGAAATCCAGAGGCAGAGCATTGGTCCGTTTAATATCGCAGGAGCTCTTTCTCTCTCGCAAATAGATGAAAGTTTTTTACGGCCTTACCCATTTTAAGCCTCAAAATACCAAACCAGCGGTTGCTCTGGGAGTATTCGATGGTTTGCATCGTGGTCATCAGAGGATAATCAGCAGGTTAATAAAAGAGGCAAAAAGACTTAGAACCACCAGCCTTATCGTTACATTTTTCCCTCACCCCCAAAAGGAAAATAGCCTTTATTCTTTATCGCATCGTTTAAAATTATTAGAAGCTGCAGGTGTGGATGCGTGTTTGGTTATTCGTTTCAATTCTACTTTTCGCGCGATTTCTGCCACAGCATTTATAAACCATATTCTTATCGTAAAGATAAATCCGGCAATAGTGTTTATCGGAAGGAATTTTACTTTTGGTAGAAATGCGCAGGGGAATTGGAGGACATTGAGGGATTATTCTAAAAAGGCTAAATTTAAACTCAGGGTTGTTGATGTATTGACCTACAGGGGATTAGTCATTAGTAGCAGTCGTATTCGTAAATTGATTAAGCGAGGGGATTTTAACACAGCACAAAAATTATTGGGCCGACCGGTAAGTATTTTTGGAAGGGTGACCGGTGGCTGTGGTTTAGGGAGGACTTTAGGATATCCCACTGCTAATATCACTCCTGACCAGGAGACCTTCCTACCATTTGGGGTTTACGCAGTTAAAGTAAAAATGTTCGGTGGATATTTTAGTGGTATTTGTTATATTGGGAATAAGCCAACACTCAATCCGAGAATAAAGAGACCCAAAGGAAGAAAGGCATCTTCTGCTATCGAAGTACACGTATTTAATTTTAAAAATAATCTTTATGGACAAAGGATACAAGTAGATTTTGTCAAAAGACTCCGCCCTGAGAAAAGATTTTGCTCAATGCAAAGATTAGCCTGCCAGATAAAAAGTGATATCCTCAATTGCCACAAAGCATTGCGTTTTTGATTCCAGCATACCACAATAAGTTGTATCTCTAAAAAATAGATGATTTTTTTCTTGACAAAAAATGGAAATCTATTTATACTTTGCCTATAAAGTGGAACAAAGTGGAGTAAAGTGGAACTATGTTTTACGGTGAGTACTTTCATACCATTGATCGGAAAGGCAGACTTATTTTACCAGCCAAATTCCGCGAATCAGCAAAGAATAATTTTGTTGATAAATTTTTTATTACCCGTGGTTTAGATGGCTGTCTATTTATGTTCGCTGAAGAAGAATGGAATAATCAAGAGCAAAGGTTTAAGAATCTTCCTATAACTAAGCAGCAGGCGCGTACATTCAATCGACTTTATTTCTCAGGAGCGGTTGAGATAATCAGTGATAAACAGGGTAGGGTGCTCATTCCACAGTTCTTGAAAGATTTTGCAGGGATAAAAAGGGATGTGATGATTATTGGGGTATCTAACCGAATCGAGATTTGGTCTAAAGAGAGATGGCAGGAATTTTATGGAAATAATCAGCCAGTTTTTGAACAGATCGCCGAGCAGCTTATGGATATTTGATGATATGCCAAAGACTGAGTTACACAAGCCAGTTATGTGCAGTGAGATCTTAGAATATTTGAAATTGAATTGTGGCATGACAGTGGTGGATGCAACTATCGGCTGCGCCGGACACAGTATTAAAATATTAGAACGTATTTTACCTGGCGGTAGACTCATTGGTATAGACCGCGACCGGGAATCTTTGGAAATAGCCAAGAGTAGGTTGAGTGGTTTTGCTAAGGCTATCCATCTGGTGCATGGTAATTTTTGCGATCTGGATAAGATTTTAACAATGGCAAGAGTTGATAAAGTAGACGCAATAATTTTTGATCTAGGTTTATCTTCAATTCAGTTATCTAATCCTGAGCGCGGGTTTAGTTTTCAGCTGGACGGACCTTTAGATATGCGTATGGATAGAGATAGTTTTATTCAGGCATACGATTTAATAAATAATCTTAATGAAGATGAAATTTCATCGCTGCTTTGGTCGTTTGGCCAGGAGAGATTCCATAATCGCATTGCCCATCTATTGGTTAGAGAAAGACAGCGATCTCCGATTAATAGCACCTCTCAAGTTACTAATATCGTTATGAAAGCGGTGCCGCAGCATTATCGATTCGCTCGTATTCATCCAGCCACACGCACTTTCCAGGCTATTCGCATTGCAGTTAATCGCGAACTAGAGGCTTTAGATACAGGAATAAAAAAGGCAATCCATTTGCTTAAACCAGGGGGGAGTATTGTGGTAATCTCCTTCCACTC
>JASFIK010000029.1:0-10982 GCA_050122705.1 Candidatus Omnitrophota bacterium
TTCTTAAGTACTGGGTCAGGCACAGAGGTAACTAAACAAGCCCCCAGCAACCCGCCAATAAAAAAACCCAAACACACAAAAATTGCAATCTGGATATTAACATTGCCTTGATAATAATATTTAAGCGCGGCTAACAAGCCAATCGGTGGAACCATCAATGCCAGGGTTGTTCCCTGGGCTTGATGCTGGGTTAAGCCAAAAACATATACTAAAACAGGGATAATTATTGTCCCTCCGCCAATGCCCAGGAATCCACTGCAGATTCCTGCTAACAATCCCAGCGCAACATAAAGTAATAGGCTCATTATTCTATTCCTCCTTTTTATCAATCTTACGTTTTTAAAAAAAATAGCCAAAACATGAGGAGTTAAGCGCTCTCTGGCTATTTAGCTTACTAAGTTTGGCTGTGTAATAGAAGCTCGAACTATTTATTGCGCTTTCTACGTCGTTTTTCCTCCTCAATCTCGCCAACAATTTCTTCAATCAGATCCTCCAAAGTAACCAGGCCTAAGGTATTTTGCTTATCTTTAACAATTGCTATCTGGAGCTTTTTTACCTGAAAATCCCTTAATAAATCATTAACCTTCTTATTGGGAGCAACAAAATAAGGCGGATGCAGTAAATCCTCAATAACGATTAATCCCTTATCGCGCAATATGTACAGGAGATCACGCGCAAAGATAATGCCCACGATATTTTCAGGCTTATCCTTATACACCGGAATTCTTGCATGCCCCTGCTCAACAAATAAATCAAGGAGCTGCTCAGGAGTAATATTCATACTCGCGCTTACCACCTTGTCAGTAGGAATCATTACATCGCTTACCTTTGTATCGCCAAATTCAAATATACGATGAAGCATTTTTCTCTCTTCATCGGTTAATACCCCCTCTTGCCTACCCACCTCAATCATCAAGCGTAATTCCTCCTCAGTAATCAAGGGCGAGCGACGGGGTGGCTTAATACCAATCACCTTTAAGATTAAATTGCCTATGCCGGTAAATACAATAATTAGGGGTTTAAAAGTTTTGATTACCCACTCCATTATTGGTGAGCTAATTAAGGCGATCTTTTCAGTATACTTAGTAGCAAGAATCTTGGGGGTAATCTCACACATAGTGAGCACAAAAAAGCTGGATGCAAATGTAGAAATAATTACGCCCCAGTGATAACCGAAAAAATGCACAAATACTGCCGTGATAATCGCTGATATAGCTATGTTAACAAAGTCATTACCGATTAAAATTGCCGCTATAAATTTGTCTAACTGGGTAACCAGGTTTTGTATGTTTTTGGCATGCTTTATTCCCTTGTCTACTAAATGCCGCAGGCGAATTTTGCTCAGGCCAATCACTGCTGTCTCAGACGCAGAAAAGAAAAAGGAAAGTGCTGCCAGGACAAATAAAAAAATAATAATTAAAAATATAGGGATGGTCATCTTAATCCTTGTAGGAAAAACTGAGCAATCTTAAAATAGATAATTAAACCAAAAACATCAACCACGGTGGTAGTAATCGGGCCAGCCAGAGCAGCGGGATCAAGCCCCAAGCGCTTAGATATAAAGGGCAGAGAAAATCCAGTAAAAATAGCCACCAACACAATTGACATCATCGTAATCCCTACTACCAATGAGAGTAAAATTTCCGTCTGCAGCCAATATGCGCGTAGACAGGCAAATGCACCAACAATCACGCTCATAATCAATGCCGAGACAATCTCAAGTTTAGCAATGCGCCAGATATTTTTAAAACTGGCATCTCCTGTAGCAAGGCTACGGATAATTGTAATTGAAGTTTGGGCGCCGGCGTTACCTCCGGTATCCAAAAGCATGGGAATAAAAAATGCTAATGCCACTACAGTGCTCAGGGCGTATTCAAAGTTCTTTAAAATCATACCACTAAAAACGTGTAAAACCAAAAGGAGAATAAGCCATCCAGCACGCCGTCTAATAATCTCGCCAATAGTAGTATTGGCATATCTTATCTCATGCCCACCAGAAGGCTGCATCTTGCCAATCTCGTAAATCTGCCGGGTATTTTCTTCCTGAATTAAATCTACCACGTCATCAATTGTAATTACCCCCAAGAGCACATCTTGAGAGTCAACCACCGGTGCATCGAGTAAATCATATCGGCTGAATTTCTGGGCTACTTCCTCTTCATGGGTATCAACATCAATCTTAATAGTCTGGGGCGAAAACATTATGTCTTTGACCAATATGTCCGGAGGGGCAGTAATTAGGTTATCCAAATCCACAAAACCAATCAGCCTGCGTTGTTCGTCTAAAACATAGAGATGATAAAAGTGATATGCAGAATGGCTCTTGTGTGTTTCCTGAAGCCAAATAATTGCCTGACGTGCAGTCATTTCTTTTTTTAGGGTTAAAAAATCGGTAGTCATCAGACTGCCGGCGGTTTCCTCTTGGAAACTTAGTAATTGCTGTACATCCTCTACCTCCTCCTTTTTCATTAACGAGAAGAGCTTTTTCATTACCTTAGCCGGTAGTTCTTTAAATAGGTCAGCGCGTTCATCAGAAGCCATCTCATTCAATAGCGGAGCAACCTCAGTATTATCCAAATTATTTAATAGATATGACTGCTCAGCAAACTGCAAATCTTCAAAAACCTCAATTGCTTTTTTAGAGGTCAGCAATTTAAAAATTACTATCTTCTCCTGAGAATCAAGACGCATCCAACCCTCAGCAATATCAATCGAATGGATTCTTTTAAGTAAATCCTTAAGCGAGAGAAAATCCTTTTTATTAAGAAACTCCTTTATTTCCGGGAGAAAAAGGATAAACTCATTTGGGCCAAAGCCACGCTGAGTGGTCTTACTCTTGTGGTTGGATTTATAACCCTCCAAGACAGGCATACAGCTTTTTCTCTCCTTGCTTTGCTGGTCCGATGACTGCCAGGCGCATTGCCGGTGATTTAAAGATGCTTCTGGCCACCCGCCTTAAATCATCAGGGGTAATTTTTTTAACCTCTCTTAAAATACTGCTGAAACTATAGGTTTTGTTTAAATGCAGGGTTGGTTCACCAATCCAAAACATATGATCTGAGGTATCCTCCAGAGCTAGCCTGAGCTGTCCGATATAAAATTCCTTAGCGCGGCGTAATTCGTTTAAGGAAACTGATCCTCTCTTTATCCGTCCGAGCTCACCTACAATCACCTCAATTGCTTTAGGCACTTTGGCATTATCAACACCGGCACGAACCACAAACATTCCGCTATCAGCAAAACCCTTAATCTGGGTTCCTATCTGATAAGCCAGTCCTCTTTTTTCGCGTACTTCCGAAAATAGACGACTTGACATATTCCCTCCTAGAATTACATGGAGAAGTGAATAGGTATGCTTATCAGGATGGTCGCGGTGTATGCCGTAAAAACCTAAAGCCAAATGTGTCTGGGCAGTTTTTTGCTTAAGCACTTTAAGCTTCGCTGTTGACTCATAATCAGGAACAGAAAGAAAAGTATTTTTGGCGGTAATTTTAAGCCCTTCGGCAATTGCCTTTATTCTCTTGAGCATCTCTTGATGTCCTAGCCTGCCACAACCAGCAATTACAATATTGGAGGGTGTATAACACCTTTTCTGAAACGCAGCTATGTCCTGGCGTTTAAGCTGTAATATTGTCTGCTCATTGCCCAGGATAGGCGAACCCAAAGGATGCCCTGGCCAGAGAAGTTGCTCGAGAATATCCTGAACACAGCTCTGCGGTAAATCCTTGTACATTTTAATTTCTTCCAGGATAACAAATCTCTCGCGCTCAATATCTGACTGGTTTAGCTGAGGATTGATAGCCATATCAAATAGGATATCCAGGGCTTGAAATTGCTTTTCTGCCGGTAGCTTGGCATAATAACAGGTTGCCTCTTCAGAGGTGAAGCCATTCATCGCACCCCCCACGCCCTCAATTGACTCCTTTATCTTGCGACAGGAATATCTGCGTGAGCCTTTAAATACCAAATGTTCCAGAAAATGAGCAACCCCTTTAATGTCCTTGGATTCATCTCTTCCGCCTACCCTTACCCAGATTCCAATAGCCACTGATTCCATCCTGGGCATTGCATAAGTAATCAGCCTTAAGCCATTATTCAGAATTGACTTTTGATACATATAAATTTAAAGGATTGGGTACGGATTATGCGTTAGGGATGCTTGATAAATGCTTGACGAATCTGGTTACTCTTTTGACTAAATCGGGCTTTCCTATGTTTTGTTGGATCTTTTTAATTACTGCACTTCCCACAATCACGCCATCGGCATAATGATTTATCTGCCTTACCTGTTCGGGGCGAGATATTCCAAACCCTACGCAAACCGGTTTATCGGTATATTTCTTAAACCTCCTGATACTACCAACTAAATCAACAGGCAATCTGTTTCTTGGGCCAGTCACCCCAGTTAATGAAACATAATAAATAAAGCCACGGCTGAACTTATTTATAAAAGGCACTCGCTTGATTGGCGTGGTAGGAGAGAGAAAAAATATCGTATCAATATTGTGTTTTGCTGCATTACGGATAAAATCCCTGTCCTCTTCTGGAGGTAAATCAGGAATGATTATTCCGTCTACACCAGAAGACTGCGCTAACTTAAGAAATCGCTTTTTGCCAAAACAGAATATGAGATTATAATAAGTCATAAGGCAAAGTGGAATCTGGGTCTGCTGCCTGAGTGACTTTACTAAGGCAAGAATCTTATTTAGGTTAGTGCCTGATTCTATGGAAAGGCGTGAGGATTCCTGAATCACTGGCCCGTCAGCCAAGGGATCAGAAAAAGGAACTCCCAGTTCGATTAAATCTGCACCGCTTTTTTCTAATTCAAGAACTAATTTCCGAGTAATTGTAAAATTGGGAAAGCCGGCAGTAATAAAAACAATAAACGCCTTCTTTTTCCTTTGTTTAAGTTCGCGAAATTTTTTCTCAATGCGATTTATAGCCATATACTATATCGATATCCTTATCTCCCCTGCCAGAAAGACAAATAACCACCAGGGCATTGCGTTTCAGGCGGGGAGTTAATTTCTTCAGGTAAGCAATTGCATGTGCTGGCTCTAAAGCAGGAATTATTCCCTCTAATCTTGATAACAAATCAAATCCCTCGAGAGCCTGCTTATCGGTTACTGCCCGATATTCTGCCCGGCCAATCCTTTTATAATAAACATGCTCAGGCCCAACGCCAGGATAATCCAATCCGGCGGCAATTGAATGAGCAATATTTATCTGGCCAAACCTATCCTCTAAAACCGCAGATTTTGCACCGTGTAAAACACCGGTATTGCCCTTTACTAATGTTGCTGCGTGCTTACCTCCTGATAAACCAGCACCCCCTGCCTCAATCCCAATGAATTTTACCTTTTTATCTTTAAAAAATGGATGGAATAGTCCAATCGAATTACTCCCCCCTCCCACGCAGGCAACTAAATAATCAGGAAGCCTTTTCTCCTTGACTAATATTTGTCTACGTACCTCCTGGCCAATTACTGACTGGAAATCCCTCACTAACATGGGATATGGATGCGGCCCCACTACTGAACCAAGAATATAATGGGTAGTGCGCACATTAGTCACCCAATCACGCAGGGCTTCGGTAGTAGCATCTTTTAATGTACGAGAACCGGATTTAACTGGTATGATCTGGGCATTTAACAACTTCATTCGAAAGACATTTAGCCGCTGGCGCTTAATATCCTCAGTTCCCATATAAATAACGCACTTAAAACCAAACATAGCAGCAACCGTAGCAGTAGCAACGCCGTGCTGGCCTGCTCCAGTTTCGGCAATTATCCTTGTTTTCTTCATCCTCCGGGCAAGCAGAATCTGCCCTAAGGTATTATTAATCTTATGGGCACCAGTATGTAGAAGATCCTCCCTTTTTAAATATACCTTGATTCCCCCGCCTAAGTATTTACTTAGCTGACGGGCAAGGTATAATGCGGTAGGGCGCCCCGCATACTCGGCAAGATAATATTTCAACTCCTGCTTAAATTTAGGGTCTTTTTTTGCAGACAGATATTCCCGGGTTAGCTCATCCAAAGCATAGATTAGCGTTTCGGGAACAAATCTTCCCCCAAAAATCCCAAAATATCCTTGTTTATTCGGTAAATTTTCCATATGGTTAACCTATATTATAGATAAAAAGAGCTGCTCTGTCAATGCCGCCGTTGGCCATGTTAATCTATAGTCAGAAATAAATATGTGATGGCTCTTTCGCCTTAAGCACAGTTATCGGCTGACTTTGGTTTGCTTTCTCGCGGGACCGTTCGTTTTTCCCAGCGTGGAAAAACCTCACTCGATGCTCGCCCTCGCTCTCGGAGACTTATCTTAACAAAACGAACCCTGCCCGCTTCTTGGGCTAGCGCTCGCCCCGCTCAAAAGAAACCTCGTATCCGCTCACAAATAACACTCTCTACGAATATTTTACGAGGAATAGAATTAATACTTCACGCGGAGTAAACAGAGTCCGTACCCAGGAGCTGTAGGACCGGCAAATTTACGGTTTTTTTGGGTGAGAATCTTTCGGATATTCTTGGGGGATTGCTTTTTCTTGCCAATCTCAATTAGGGTACCTACGATATTCCTGGCCATTTTATACACAAAGCCGTTTGCCTGGATATCGATAAATATGAGATTGCCTTGCTTTTTAAGCCCAATCCTTTTTATTGTCCGTATGCTGTTCCTTGGCTTTTTATCGCTGGCTTGAAAGCAGCGAAAATTATGACGCCCAATGAGCAAACCAGCAGCCTGGCGCATTGATTTACAATCTAACTTATCAGGTACAAAATAGAAAAAGTTGCGCAAGAGTGCCGAAGGATATTTCTGATTTAAAATAGTATAACGATAAATTTTGCTCTTTGCGCTAAAACGTGCATGAAATCCCAATTCTACAGCTTTGATTCCGGTAATCACAATATCATCTGGGAGAAGGCTATTCAATGCCTGTTTAAGCTTACCTAAAGGGAGCTGGCTATTGGTCTTAAAGTTGGCCACTTGGGCTTGCGCATGAACAGCGGCATCAGTTCTACCCGAGGCGATTAACCGAACTCTCTGCCGTAAAACTTTGCGCAGCGTCTTTTCAATTATCTCCTGTAAAGTCCGATGAGTGTTCTTCTGGCGTTGCCAGCCTTGATAATTAGTCCCGTCGTATTCTATGGTCAATTTGATGTTGCGCATAGCCTGTATATTTTAACATAAGCAATTAACTATTCAATATAATTAAACTTATGGTATAATTATTATTTGTAAATCAAGTAAGGATAAAACAATCATTGCATTCACAAAGGAGGATAAATGGAAATCCAAACTCAAATTGAAAAGCTAATTTCGAATATTGAAAATGTTATAATTGGCAAAAGAGGAGTAATAAAATTACTTACTGCCGGATTATTAAGCCGGGGGCATATTCTAATTGATGATGTTCCTGGACTAGGCAAAACAATGCTGGTAAGGGCCCTGGCCAAATCAATAAGTGCTGAGTTTAAACGGATCCAATTTACTCCTGACCTGTTGCCTTCAGACATCACCGGAGTAACTGTTTATAATCAGTCAACCACAAAATTCGAATTTAAACCCGGGCCGGTTTTTGCCAACATAATTCTGGCCGATGAAATTAACCGCACTACACCGAGAACCCAATCCGGTCTCTTAGAGTGTATGCAGGAGTATGCGGTGACTGTAGATGGAAACACGCATAAACTACCTGACCCATTCTTTGTTATCGCTACTAAGAACCCTATTGAATTTTACGGTACATACCCGCTTCCCGAAGCGCAACTGGATAGATTCCTCATGCGGTTTAGTATGGGGTACATTCTCGAAGGAGAAGAGGTAAACATATTAGAACATCGCCTAACTCAGGACCCCATTGATAACCTACAGCCGGTTCTAACGCCCTCTGATGTTCTAAACTTAATGGAAAAGGTGAATAACATCTATATAAATAAAGATATTCTCAATTATATTGTGAGGATAATCAACTCCACCCGCCAACACTCTGACGTAAAGTTGGGTGCCAGCCCGCGTGGCTCCCTTGCCTTAATGCGCTTGAGTAAAGCCTATGCATTGCTTAATAATCGTGATTACGTTGTGCCTATGGATGTAAAAGATATTGCTATCCCTGCCTTAAATCACCGAGTTATACTGTACCCAACATCCCTGGTTAAGGGTCTGAAGCCCCAAGAAGTTATTCAGGAAATATTAAACGAGGTACCTGTACCTATATAAAATGATTACCGAAAGAGCAAAACTGATTTTCTCTTGCCTGGGGGCATCTCTACTACTTGCCTGGCTCACCCAGTTTGAACTTATTTATTTTATCTGCGCTGTGTTAGCAGGTATTGCAGCGATATCATTTTTGATTTTTAAATTCACCTTGATTGATGTTACTTGCTCTCGAAAATTGCCTCAAGCTGCATACGAAGATGAAATTATCATGGTTAAGGTAGTTTTAAAAAACCGTAGTATATTCCCCAATTTTTTTATTTATTTAACTGATAATTTTGCTGCTGACCAAGAAGACAAGCGAGAAAAAAAGACATTGCTTTACTTTTTAGGCAAACGGTCAGTAGTCAGTTGGCAATATGAAGGGACTTGCTTTAAACGCGGGGAATATTGGATTGGTCCATTTATACTAATCGGGTCTGACCCCCTGGGGCTGTTCAAAAAATACAAAATCATAAACATATCTTCAAGATTGACTGTCTATCCGAAAATATTTCCTATTCGTAATCTTCCCCCTTTTTTAAAGGGAATGATTACTCCACGCTATGGTTCTCAGACCATAAGGAAAAGTGGTGATTATGAGGAATTTTATAGTATCCGCGAATATCGACAAGAAGACGGTTTGCGTAAAATCCATTGGCCATCAAGCGCAAAACACAATCAACTGATGGTCAGACACTTTGAGCAAAGTGGCAGCCAACAGGTAACTATCGCATTGGATTTAAACAAAGAAAGTAATCTAGGCAAGGGAAAGGAAACAACCTTAGAGTATGCTGTCAAGATTGCCGCCTCTTTGAGCAAATACTTCCTGGACAGAGGTGCAGTAGTAAGAATACTTGGCTGGTCAGATAAACCAGTCATAACATTACAAGGGCATGAATCATCGCATTTCTTTATTATTTTAGAAACCTTGGCAAAATTAGAAGCAAATGGTTATTATTCATTGGATAAGGCATTGATGCAATTGAATCCGTTTATTCCCCCTAATTCTACCTTGATTGTCATAGCATTGGATAGAGACCAGCAAATTTTACAATCAATTGAGAGCTTTATCTATACCCTGAATGTGTCGTTAATTGACGTACTTTTGATGACCTCCTCCTTTGCTCAGGGTATTCCCATATCGCCTTTGTATTCTCCGCAGGTAAAGAGCCAAGATATAAAAGTTTATCATATAAAATGTAAGGAAAATTTAGAGATTAGTTTCAGCGCTTAATCTTAAAATGGCTTAACTGCATAATAATCTAGGTAAGAACTATGCTTTTTCTGTACATAATCACCGCCCTAACAGTAAATTTAGCCTTATTCTCATTAATCAGTAGCTTTCCTTATTTGGTGCTGCTTAGTATAGTTATTCTGCCGGGATTGGCGCTGAGCTGGTGGCAACAGAAGAACAATAAAAAGATACCCCACCTTAAAACATTGATTAACATCCTACTGGTTATTCTTGCGATTAATGCGCTACTGCCTTTCTTTACTCAATCCTCAGATATACTAGCCGGCCTAATAAGAACCTGGGCATGCTTCCTGGCCCTTTCCACATTTACTGTCTATTCCAAGCGTGATTACTATATTATCCAGGTGCTTTCCCTGGGTTTGATTATTTTCTCATGCTTTTCGGAAACCGAAAAAGCAATAATCCCATTGGTTTATATCTTAGGATTCTTCATCATCTGGATAATCGCATTAAGAGGAATGAGTTTATTAGAAGATATTAAGGGAATAAAGGATAGCATACAGAAAAAGGGTTGGTTTTCCCGGGAATTAATAATTGGCGCTGGATTTATCGGTGCGGTGATATTCTTTACTTTGCCACTTTACTTATTATTGCCTCGCTTTAACCTGCCGATACCATTTTTGTCTCGTATTGTTGAACAAAAATACGGTGTTTCTTATATTGATTTTCCCAGAAATAAACTGGTTTCTTTTCTAAGCTCAAGTGAGGAAAAACTAAGTGAACCCGAAGGCAAAGTCAAGGGAACTAAAATTGGCCGCAAGTCCCTTGAGGGTCGTTTTGAACTTGAAAAAAAACGCAAACCAGTATTCTTTCACTCCCCCCAAGAATACGAAAATAGACTAGAGGAATTAAAGACCCAGCTGGAACGGGTCACTCAAGAAATAGAGAGAATTAATCAACAATTGTCTGAAATTAGCGAAAAGGAAAACATGCCTAAACTCAGGGAATCGATTGAAGAAAGCAAAAGGCTAAAAATAAGAAGGCAAGAGTTAATGACCAATAAAACAAAACTGGAAAGCCAACGCGCTATTTTAGAAGAGGATTATTTCAAGAATGTAAATGAGAAAACAATTGTCTCATTAAATGAGCCGGGGAATAAAGCCTTGTTAGAAAACCTGGAACAGGAAATCAAAACCATCGAAGAAAAGATACAAGATAAAATAAGATATCTTCAGACGATAAAAGAAGAATTAGGACAAACCGAAAGCGGAATTGACCAAGTCCGGGAATCGGTTTATCACCAAGCAGTAGAAACCAGTGTAGGAAAAGAAGTCCTAAGGCTATGGGCAAGAAAGGAATTGTCGGAGGAATTACAAGAAATGTTAGAAGCTGAAATAAGCGCCTTAAAAGAAGAATATGAGCAATATAATAAATTTATTCAGGAAGAAGGAATTAAGCCGGAAATTTTTCACTCCCCCCAAGAATACGAAAATAGACTAGAGGAATTAAAGACCCAGCTGGAACGGGTCACTCAAGAAATAGAGAGAATTAATCAACAATTGTCTGAAATTAGCGAAAAGGA
>JASFIK010000030.1:0-10885 GCA_050122705.1 Candidatus Omnitrophota bacterium
CCATAGGTTGCTCCGGTAGAAAGCTGTAAGCCGTCAATACAGCAAGATTTAGGTTTTCTCTGGGCTCCCCATACCCTAACCGATAAATCAAAATATTTTCGGCAGCCAAGTTTTTTTATCGCTAACTCTCCTGCCAGGATGCCCAATATTAAATATGGCCCCAGATGACCATGAAAGCGCTTTGCCTGGTTTAATGTGTTTCTTTTGTAATTCATAACCGATTTATCAGATGTGCAAAATAGGCTGCTCCGAATCCATTATCAATATTTACTACGGCTACTCCGGGCGAACAGCTATTGAGCATGGTCAATAGAGCAGCCAATCCAGAAAAATTTGCCCCGTAACCAATGCTCGTGGGAACCGCGATTACCGGACTTGCCACTATGCTACTTACAATGCTTGCCCGGGCCCCCTCCATTCCGGCAACAACGATAACTACCTGACATTTTCTTAATAAATCTTTGTTATCCAAAACCCGATGAATACCTGCTACTCCTACATCGTACAACCTGGTTACACGACTTCCCATTACCTCTAAAGTAGCTGCCGCTTCCTCGGCAATGGGAATATCTGAAGTCCCTGCACAAACTATACCGATTAGCCCCTTGCTGCTTTGCCGCGCATTAAATCTAAGGTAGGCGAGTTTACCTTCGGGATTATATTTTAATCGCGGATAGAATTTCTTCAGATACTGAAAAACCCCTTTATCTAAACGGGTAAGCAATAAAGGCTGCCTTGATCTTGACAAAACACCAGCGATTTTTTTAATCTGTTGTTTTGTTTTACCGGGGCAATAAATAACCTCTGGAAAACCGCGTCTGCTGAATCGGTCAATATCAACTCGGGCAAAATTATCCACCTTGATAAACCGCGCAATCCGACGCATCAGGTCTTTAGTATAATTATCAGCATTAAAATAATAATCAGAACAGCCAGGATATAGAAGTCATTAAAATAAAAGAAGTCATGCAGCCTGTCAGCCAAACTGACCTTAGCCTTTGAGGGGGGAGTGATTTTTTGCCTGACCTGCTGAATGTGCTCGGGTTTAAATCTTAAATATACCCCGCCAATCTTATAAGCAGGAATTTTTCCCTCTTCGACCAAATCAATAATCTCTTGGTCAGTAACACCTAGCACCTCAGCGGCTTCTCTTATGGTTAAGAGTTTGTTCTGGTCCATATTAATATTGCTGGGTTTATTTAAGCTTGCCAGAGACTATCCAGCTATCAATGTTCTTGCGGTCAAATCTCCAACTGTCGCCCTCTTTATTGCCCGGGAGCCTGCCGGAATTAGCCCATTCCATGATTGATTTCAAATCTACCTCTAAATAGCGTGCCAATTCTTCGGCGGTCAGAAAATCCTGCATCATAGAACATCTCCCCTCGAAAATTGCTCCCTCGGAAATACTTAATTTCGCCGGATAAATCTCGCCATCAACATTTGCTGTAGACAAAAAGGTTAAGCTCTCGCGGGCAACAATCTTGCCTTTAAATTTGCCTTCAATAATCACATTATCGCCAATTATATCTGCTTTCACTATCGCGGTAGCGCCGATGGTTAAGCTCCCCTTTACATCTAAGGTTCCTTCAAATTTTCCGTTGATGCGTAAATTTACCGGATCCTTAAAGCTCAAGCTGCCCTGCATTGAGGCATCTACATCAAGCAGCCTCTCCTCAAGTTTCTTCTTTAAAGCCATCTCTTCTCACCCCCTTTATCTATTTTTAATCCTTGATTACTCTCTCTAAATAACTCAAGAAATAAAGTACAATTATTGCCAGAAGCGCAGTAACGAAACTGGGTAAATAAAATCCGCTTCCTACGGCCAGTCCAATTCCCGCCACCAGCCACAGACCAGCAGCTGTAGTCAATCCCCTGACTGCTTCCCCTGAGCGAATAATCGCTCCTGCCCCGAGAAATCCAATACCGGTAATTACTCCTGCCGCAATACGCGCTGGATCAACAGAAGCGCTATCTCTATATATATCAAAAACATATAAAGATGTCAACATTATAAGACAAGAGCCCAGACTCACTAAGATATGCGTGCGTAAACCAGCGCTGTGCCCCCGCACCTCGCGTTCAAAGCCAATTAAGCCACCCAACAATACTGCCAAGATTAATCTTCCCACAACCGCATAGGAATTAATCATTTTCCCACCCCCTTGAATAACCAATATCCCAAACCCGCAACCATCGCTGCATTATCAGTACAAAATTCCTTTGGTGAAAAATAAATATCCAGGTTATTAGCTTCTGCCGCTTGCATAAATTTTTCACGCAAACGATTATTTGCCGCAACCCCTCCACCAATAACCAGCTGATTTGCCTTCTTCAACTTACAGGCTAAATGTGTTTTATCAACTAAAGCATCAATCACTGCTTCCTGAAATGAGGCTGCGACATCAGCGGCTCCATTTTTGCCTTCGGCTTTTAATTTTTCAACCTTATACAAAACTGCTGTCTTAATTCCGCTAAAACTGAAATTTAAGGGGTTTTGGGTGTTGCTGCATCTGAAATTTATTCTGTTGCGATTACCTTGTTTTGCTAATTTTTCAATTAAAGGCCCGCCAGGATAACCCAATCCCAAAATAGTGGCAACCTTATCAAAAGCCTCACCGCAGGCATCATCCTGAGTTAAACCAAGTAATTTAATTTTTGTAAAACTCTTGAGGTAAAATAAACTTGTATGTCCGCCTGAAACCACCAATCCAACAAAAGGAAAATTCGGTTTATGCCGATTAAAGAAGCCAGAATAAAGATGCGCCTGTAGATGATCTACGGCAATTAAGGGTATGCCCTGTGCAAAGCCTAAAGCCCGGGCAAAACAGTTTCCCACAAGTAAAGAACCGGACAAACCCGGATGGCTAGTTACCGCAATTAGCTTTATATCCTTTAAACTAACTCCCGCCTGTTCTATTGCGTCGGCCAAAACAACCACGATTGACTCCAGCTGCAAACGAGAGGCGATTTCAGGCACCACCCCTTTATAGCGCTTATGAAAATTCAAACTAGAGGAAACCACATTTGCGCGGATATGCCGACCATTCTCTACTACAGAAACAGCCGTTTCATCACATGATGTCTCAATCCCCAATACAAGCATATTTAATCTTAATTATTGCGGTAGATTTTAAGTGCCTTTAATATATCCAATGCTCGCATTAATTGGTTATCAGTTCTGTATTTTAAAGGGAGTGAATCTTCTGATTCTGGATTAACTTCTGGTTGCTCTAATTGATCAAAGATATCTTTTTTGGGTTCTTCTTCCAGCAACTTAATCTCCCCCTCTTGGACTATAATATCTGGTTTAACCCCGCGCTCATGAATAACATTGCCATTCGGGCTAAAATACTTGCTGGTAGTTAATCTGATGGCTGAACCATCGCTTAGGGGAACCACTGTCTGAACTGAGCCCTTACCGAAGGTATTCGTGCCTACAATAATTGCCCGCTTGTAATCCTTGAGAGCAGCCGCAACAATCTCGCTACCCGAAGCTGAACCTCCGTTAACCAGGACTACTAAAGGCAAATCAAGGTCCGCTTTCTTATTCAGAGAGAAAAGCTCCATATTTTGATCGTCCTTCCTTCCCCGCATGGAAACTACCAGTTTTCCCTTCTCCACAAAATTCTCAGCTACCCTAACTGCCACATCAAGTAGACCGCCGGGATTATTACGCAAATCCAAAATCAATGCCTCCATGCCCTGCTTTTTTAATTCGCTTATAGCTCTTCTAAAATCTTTAGGCGTATCTTGGCGAAACTCAACTAGTCGGATATAGCCAACCCCTTCCTCTAATATGCAAGCATCCTTTATGTCGATTATCTTGATAACCTCACGCATAATTTTAAATTCAAGAAGCTTACCCTCCCCTTCTCTTAAAACCGTCAGACTTACTGAGGTATTTGGTTTTCCGCGCATCTTTTTAACTGCATCAACCAAATCAATATCGCGCGTAAGCTCTCCATCAATTTTCACTACCCGGTCTCCGGCCTTTATTCCTGCTCGCCAGGCAGGCGTATCCTCCAGAGGGGTAACTACAGTCAGTAACCCATCCCGAATGGTTATTTCAATGCCTAAACCACCAAAGCGGCCGGTAGTATCTACCTTTAATTCATTATAGGCATCCGGATCCATAAATTGACTGTGCGCATCAAGAGAGAGAAGCATTCCTTTAAGCGCTCCATAAACCAGTGTTTTTGGCTCTGCCTCATCTACATAATCACTCTGGATAATTGCAAAGGCATCAGAAAACAGGTCAATGTTTCGATATAGGTCCTCCTGTTTTTCCCGCGAGACTTGCGAGATAGCAAGCGAGCTAATTGCAATTGCAACCGTGACAATTAAAATCGAAAATAAAAGTTTTACAATTGTTTTTCGCATCACTGTTTCCTCCCCAAGATACTATTTTAATCTTTTTTGTAAAATTTCCCTGACTACCTTTGGATTTGCCTTACCCTTGGATTTGCGCATTGTCTGCCCGACCAAAAACATAATCGCATTCTCCTTGCCCTCAAGATAATCCTTAACTGACTCTGGGTTATCCTTGACTACCTCACTGATAATTCCATCCAAGGCTTTTTTATCAGATATCTGTGCGAGGTTCTTTTTTTCGACAATCACTTCAGGGGCTTGGCCCGTATCAATCATCTCAGTTAAAACCTCTTTTGCAACAATATTGGAAATCTCTTGATTTTGTACTAATCTAATTAGGCTAATCAAAGATTTGGGATTTATCTTTAATTCCGTGATGCTTAGGTTGCGGTTATTTAATTCAGAGAGTAATGGACCGCAAATCCAATTGGCAATAATTTTTGCCTCTGATAAGAGTTTAAAACAGTGCTCAAAGAAATCAGCGACCTGGCTTTCGGAAATTAGCAACCTGGCATCGTAATCAGAGAGTTTGTAATCTCGGATAAAGCGTGCTTGTTTTTGAAGCGGTAATTCAGGGAGCGACTTACCGATACCTTCTTGCAGCCGAGAGCTGATAACAAAAGGCGGCAAATCCGGCTCAGGAAAATAGCGGTAATCCTGTGCCTCCTCTTTTGTGCGCATAGATTCAGTAAGCTGCTTTTGCGCATCCCACAGGAGTGTCTCCTGCGCTATGCTTCGACCTTCTTGTAATTCTTTTGTCTGGCGCCTAATCTCAAAATCTAAGGCATCGCGCACACCGCGAAAAGAGTTCATATTCTTTAGCTCTGTTTTGGTTCCTAATTCCGAATCGCTCTTTTTCTTAACTGATATATTAGCATCGCACCTTAAAATACCCTTCTCCATATCGCAACTGGAAACCCCCAGATATCGAATAATCTGCTTCAGGCTGATCAGATAGTCATAGGCCTCTTGAGGTGAATTAATATCAGGTAAACTGACAATCTCTAAAAGCGGAATGCCGCATCGGTTAAAATCAACAAAACTGGCATTTGCGCTATGGATTAACTTGCCTGCATCCTCCTCTAAATGCACTCTCTTTATGCCAATGCGTTTATTGCTACCATCAGATTGAATTTCTAAAAACCCATTTTCTCCTATAGGTAAGTCATATTGAGAGATCTGGTAGTTCTTAGGCAAATCAGGGTAAAAATAGTTCTTGCGGTCGAATTTGGTAAATCCGGCAACCCGACAATTCAGTGCTAAGGCTACTTTTATGGCGAACTCAAAGGCCTGCTGATTAAGTACAGGTAAACACCCTGGCAGGCCCAAACATACCGGGCAGACCTGAGAATTGGGCTGACTGCCAAATTCAGTCAAACACCCACAAAATGCCTTGGTTTTGGTATCTAGCTGAACATGTACCTCTAAGCCAATTACTGCTTGGTATTCCATATTCCTATTTATTGCTCGCTTTAAATCGATCAGTTGGATTTATAAATACACTATTCTTCCAGAATAGTGACCAGCTCGATTTTATCTCCAATGCCCAGACCAAGGCTTTGGAAAAATCCTCGATTAACCTCCAGGGCATATATGGCTTTGACCTTGGAAACAACAAAGTTCATATCTAAAGGGTGTAAAGGCTGGATATCAACAATCGTAAAATTGTCATCAATAAATGCGATATCCAAAGGAATAAAGGTATCCTTCATATAAAAGGTCAAATAATCTGCTTTTTCAAAAATAAAAAACATTCCGCTTTCTGGACCAAGCTCTTCCCTGAACATCAATCCCCTTTTTAACTCTTCTTGGGTTTGTGCTAATTCAAATGTATAGGTTTTATTGTGGATGTTGACTTGTATCTTTTTTGTTTTGCTATCAGCATAGCCACAAAATACTATCGCAGCTAAAAAGAGGAAAACTATTATAATCTGACTTTTTCTCATGTTTACAATTTTGGTTTCCTGAGATGCCAATCAGTGTTTTGTTCATAAGTATAGGCAACCCGAAACAGTGTCTCTTCAGCAAAACTTTCCGTGAGAACCTGCAGACCTACGGGAAGCCCATTTTTGGTAAAACCACAGGGTATTGAAATAGCCGGGATTCCTGCCAGGTTTGCACTAATAGTGTAAATATCAGAAAGATACATCTTTAAAGGATCTTCTATCTTCTCGCCGAGCTTAAATGCCACAGAAGGAGAGGTGGGAGTAACAATGCAATCCACAGTTTTAAATGCCTGATCAAAATCCTGTTTGATCAAGGTTCTCACCTTTAGGGCGCGCAGGTAATATGCTTCATAATATCCGTAGGATAAAACATAGGTCCCCAGAATAATCCGCCTTTTTGCCTCCGGGCCAAATCCCTGCCCCCGGGTAGCCTTATACATACTTATCAATCCACTATCAGTGCTCTCCTCCTTAAGACTACTCCTTAATCCATATTGAATCCCGTCAAATCTGGCTAAATTCGAACTTGCCTCAGCAGTAGCAATGATATAATAAACTGGCACTGCATATTCAGTGTGAGGCAGATTAATTTCCTGAATATGCGCACCCAAATCTTTAAGCTGCTCAATTGCCTTTAAGGTAATCTCCTTCACCTCTTGATCAATGCCTTCCACAAAGTATTCACGCGGAATACCAATCCTTATTCCCTTTATATCATTTACTAGGCTATGCGAATAATCAGGTACTGGGATATCTACTGATGTGGAATCAGCTGGATCAAAACCGGCAATCAGCTCCAGCAACAATGCACAATCACTAACGTCTTTGGTAATTGGTCCAATCTGGTCAAGACTAGAAGCAAAGGCAATCAGACCAAAACGAGAAACCCTTCCGTATGTTGGCTTAAGACCAACTACCCCACAAAAGCTGGCTGGCTGCCTAATTGAACCCCCTGTATCTGAACCCAAGGCAGCAATTGCCTCATCTGCAGCTACCGCCGCTGCACTCCCACCGGATGAACCCCCCACTACCCGCTCTAAATCCCATGGGTTTCGCGTAGGTCCAAAACAGGAATTCTCAGTTGATGAGCCAAAAGCAAACTCATCCATATTGCCCTTTATCTTGAGAATTTGGGCTCCTGCATCAATTAATCGTTTGATTACAAAGGCATTATAGGGCGGCTTAAATCCCTGTAGTATCTTTGAGCAACACTCTGTATTACATCCTTGAGTGCATATATTGTCCTTGACGGAAATGGGTAAACCCATTAGGGAAGCTTGTGGCTTATGGGCAATATCTATTGATTTCAATAATTTAGAGTCAGAAACCCGAACATAAGCTCTAACCTGAGACTCTACAGCCTTGATTTTATTGTTTAGGGAATCAATTATCTCCTGAGCAGTAGCTTCTTGTTTATTTAGTTTTTCAATCAGCTGGCGGGCTGTTAATTCATTTAATCTCATTGTCACCTACGACCTACTCAATCACTTTGGGGGCAATAAAGAAACTCTCTTTTTGCGCTGGTGCATTATCCAGAACATCCTTAAGGTTTAAAGATTTGGCTGGCTTATCCAAGCGAAAGGCATTACTAACCGGCAAGACATGGCTTGTGGGCTTAACCTTAGTTACATCAAGCTCTTTTAACTTATCGATAAAATTAACAATATCCTCAAGTTGGCGCGATAAGAGACTTAATTCCTTATCGGTGAGTTTGATTCTCGCCAGATGCGCTACATATTTTACGCTTTCTTTATCAATTGCCATATTTTCTTTTCCTTAACTTATCAATAATACCATTCTTTCCAATCTAAGTCAACAGTATTAAACAACAGTAAATGGGGTCAGAATTATTTTTAAAATAAATCTGACCCCATATTAAAAAAAATTATAGACAAATACTTTTTTATTAGTAAAATAAATAAAGCTCTTGTTAAGCGAATTAAATCAATATTAACCTACAATATTAACCTAATTGATAAAATCTACTATGAAAAGTGAACCCAGCCGAAAGATTCCCGAATATGAGCTAAAAAGCGATGGCAGTTTTGTTATCCAGAACTATAACCTGGCTAAGCCTTTTGCTAATTTTTTCCCGGGAATTGCCGGGAAATACGGAATCCCGATGTGGGTCTTTTATGTTAACCGCGGTCAATGCATCGCCAGTTTCGGAATAAAGGATAAAGACCATGCCTTAATGGAATTCTTTCCGGCAAATCAGGCCTGGCAGATCACCCCCTACCGAGGATTCCGCTCATTTATAAAGATATCATCCAATAAAAAACACGCCTTTTACGAGCCCTTTTATAATGGATACACCACTTGGAGCCATTCCTGCCGCAATTCCATGGTAATCACTCCTTTTGATCTTACCCTAAAGGAAATAAATCTTAGCTTAGGCCTAGACCTACAAATAAACTACTTCCCTATTCCCAGTGATTGCTTTGCTGCCCTGGCAAGAATAGTAAAAATCAAGAATATATCGCGCGCCAAGATGAGGATTCAAGTTCTAGACGGCCTGCCACTAATTATACCGCTGGGAATAAGCAACCGCATTCTTAAACAACTTGGCCGCACCGCAGAAGCCTGGACAAGAGTTAAATTTATCGGCAATTCTGCTGCCTTTTACAAATTAGATGTTGATCCCGCAGATAGACCAGAGGTTAAATATATTCAAAAAGGCAATTTCTATGTAAGTTTCACCCGGCCAATTATTGACCCCTGGCCTATCTTTGGACCCCGCCTTAATCTTGACTATCCATATTCTTTTCTTAAGCAAAAGAATTTTAAATATCCGAAAAATCAAACCAACGAAAGCAAACTGCCCAGCGGTATGGGGTTAGCCGAGTTCGAACTTAAACCAGATGAACAAAAATGCCTGAGTTCCCTGTTCGGAAATATTCACGACGCACAATTATTGCATTCCCGCCTGCCAGAAATCAAAACCCAAAGATATCTTAAGCTTAAGCGGGAGCAAAACAAAAATATAATCAGCCAGCTACAAGACAACATAACCACCCAAAGCAGCTCAACCAGATTCAATTTCTATTGTCGCCAGACTTACCTTGACAATACTATTCGCGGCGGATATCCGATTGTCTTTAAATCTAAGCAGGACAAAAAACAGGTATTCTATTTATATCTGCGTAAACACGGTGATTTAGAGCGCGATTATAACAATTTCCAGATTCAACCCCGCTATTTCTCTCAAGGAAACGGAAACTTTCGCGATATTGTCCAGAATCGCAGAAGCGATACCTGGTTTAACCCGGATATCGAAGCAGCAAACCTGATTACCTTTTTTAATCTAATCCAGACTGATGGATTTAACCCCCTGGTGGTAAAAGGAATTCAGTTTCATCTTAAAAATAAGCGGGATTTCAAAAAAATCTGCTTGAGGCTATTTAATGCCAAAGATCTAGATAAACTCCTCTCCTTTTTAGATAATCCATTTACACCCGGCAGCGTAATCTTCTTTATCGAAGAAAACAACCTGTGTTTAAAGATCAGCCGGGATGAATTTTTAAATATCCTGATGACTAATTCACTGATCGAAGAAGACGCCCAACACAAACAAGCTGACGACCACGGAGCAGGAGGATTCTGGATTGACCACTGGACCTATTGCCTGGATTTATTAGAAAACTATTTAGAGCTTTATCCAGAGAGGCTTAACAAAATACTCTTTAAGATAAATAGATTTAAATTCTATGATAACCTTTATGTTGTCCGTCCAAGAAAAGAGAAGTATGTAGTGTACGAAAATAAAATTCGTCAATTGGATTCAATAAAGTTGGATAACCACAAACTAAAAATGCAGGCGCAAAGGCCAAGCCAGGTTCATTGGTTAAGAACTGATAAGGGATGTGGAAAAATTTATCAAACCACATTAATCGAAAAACTGATCTGTATAATGGTAAATAAACTGGCCTCATTAGACCCATTTGGCTGCGGCATTGAAATGGAGGCAAATAAACCAAACTGGTATGATGCCTTAAATGGCTTACCTGCTCTTTTCGGTTCATCAATCTGCGAGACAATGGAATTAAAGCGACTGATTTGTTTTATCATCGATAAGCTTGCCCAAACAAAGGAAAACTCTTTCCTTATTTTTGGGGAACTCTTTGATTTTATGGCCTCTCTCAGGAAGTTGCTCAATGCCCATAATAATATTAGTCTCAATAAAGATAAGGCCATTGACCATAATCTCATCTTCTGGGATAAAAGCTGCTTCCTCAAAGAGGCTTATCGAAACAAAACCCGAGCCGGCATAAACGGCAGACAAAGACACCTAAATAAACAGGCTCTTTTAGATTTTCTTAACCAAGCCCTCAAGAAAGTAAATACCGGCATCAGGAAAGCATTTGACCGGAAAAATAACCTATACTGCGCCTATTTTATTAATCAGGTAAATGATTATAAAGTCAGGGATGGCATTATTTACCCTCGTCAATTCAGGCAGATCAAACTCCCTCTCTTCTTAGAAGCGCAGGTTCATGCCTTAAAAATAATCGAGGACAAAGGTAGTGCGCAGCGGCTCTATCAGGCAATCAAGAAAAGCCAATTACACG
>JASFIK010000031.1:0-10863 GCA_050122705.1 Candidatus Omnitrophota bacterium
TTCTATCTGTTCAATATCCGGACCAATAATCTCGAACCTACCATCTTCAACATCTCCAGAATCCCTTGACCTAAGATATTCAAAGGCTTGCGAGGCTTTTCCGCCAAATTCAACGTACAATTGCTCCTTTCGCACCCGCTCACCCTCAAATGCTGCAGCATAGGGAACCGGTATGGGAATCTGTGAAATGGTTACTTTTACACCCCTTACTTCAACTGCGCGCGCCACAATCTTCTTATGATCCAATTCGCTAACTAAGGCCTCATAGGTGGTAATGCCTGATGGCTTAATTTCCGGTATTTTAGTATCAGCAATTACCGGAAAGCCCATATTAATTGCACCTGCTCCCGTGGCATATTTTAAATCATCGACCTGACCCAAGGCCAGGCCAAAAGCAAAAACTCGCTCCTTTGTATACAACAGGCACTTCTTTGCCTGGCCTGCCTTTAATCCACCAAAGGTGAGCGCTGAACGAATTGCCCAATTCAAGGGATAAATCGCAGAAAGCGTATCTCTTCCATAAGGCACAATATAATTATCCCATCCCATTTGTATGTCTTCCTCAAGTAATTGGTCAATTATCGAACGCCCAGCCACATTCGAACCAGCAAAGATAAGAATATTTCTTTCCTGTAATTGCCGCACAATCTCAACCGCTGTTTTATTGTCTGGGGCTGCTCCCAGGATTGCGGCAAATCCAGGCATACGGCCATCCACGAGCTGAATTCCCAAAGAGCGCATAATTGTATCAGTAAAGAAGCCATTACAATCCTTTTGTGGTTCTTGATTATAAAGATAGCGCAGCGCCATAATTATCTCTTCAGACAAGAGAGTAGCAATTCCCGCATCAAGCGCATCGCCCAAATAAGGAAGCCATACATTTGCTGTAGGCTCAGCCGGCAACAAAGACTTAGCATGTTCTAATATTGCCTTGGCATCCTTTAAAGTCTTTGCCTCTATTCCCATCAGGGCATAAGCCATAGGTAAATAAAAGGCAGTCTCAGGAAAGCCTAATTTCTCTGCCTCCTGTTTTTCCTGAATTGCCTTGTTTAAGAAATCCTCTGCTTCTTTAAATGTTGTCTGGGCACCCCGAATAACCGAAGTTGCTACTATCTTAGACATATACTCTCCTCCTAAAATATATAAACTTCATCTTTGGGTTTAAGCAAATCCAATACCCTGGCATAATTAAAATTCTGAGAAGTTAATTCCTGTTTTATCGAAGAAATATCCACTGACTCCTTTATCAGCCTTAAGAAAACGCCGCAATTCCTTACATCCCCGATAGCAATCATCCCTGCTAAGCGATTGTTTCTTATGACAAATTTTTTATAAATATTCCGTTGCTCATCCAAAATCATCAGTTCTTCAAACTCAGGCTGCTTTGGCCTGGTAATTCCCATAGAAATTGCCGGCAGGTCAAAGAACCCTATCGAATTCATAGTCATTGAACCGTCATATTTTAAATTATCACCCAGCATATTTAATCCAGCAATCCTCCCCTGTTCTACGGCATTTGGCCAAAGCGCATTAACCGCACTGTTTTTATAAGCAATATCAAAAGTCTGGGTAACATCGCCGGCAGCAAATATATTAGGGATGCTTGTCTTCATATATTCATCTACTAAAATTCCCTTATCTTGCTTTATCTTGGTATCCTTAATTATATCTAAATTGGGGTTGACCCCTTTGCCAATCACCAGGATTGAGCAAGCAATCACCTTTCCGGTATCAAGTTTGACTGCCTTTAAATCGCCGTTGCCCACAACTTCCACTATATCCCGGCCAGTTAAAATCTCAACCCCTGCATTTTGGAACTTGTGCATAAATAACCGAGCGCCTTTTTCATCAAGCATCTGGGAGAGAACAAAGTTTGATTTTACAATGACCTTTATTTCCTGCTTTTGCTTTAGCAGGCCATAGGCTGCCTTAAGGCTGATTAAACCGCCACCCAATACACAGCTTGATGAAGATAGCGGCACTAAAGAGAGAATCTCTTTTGTGTCCTGTATTGTCCTTAAGCCAAATACCCCTCTTTTCCTGACTGTCTTTAGATTATCGGGAAATTTTGCAGAGGCGCCAGTAGCAATCAATAGGGTATCGTAGTCTATTGATGTCTTGTCTTCAAAGATAACCCGGTTTTTCTTTGGCTCTACCTTAACCACCTTATGGTTAAGCATCAAATTTAGATTATTCTCTTTATAAAAACTCTCTGGCCGATAGACCAACTTATCCTCGGTAATCTCTCCGGCTAAATAATAGGAAATAAGGCAACGGCAGTAAGAATTATAATCCTCATCAGAGATTATGATAATCTTACTATCCTTGTCTTTTGCGCGAATTGCCTCGGCCGCGGATATCCCGGCAGCAGAATTACCGATAATCACGAGATTATTCATTTTATAACCTCTCTAAAATCTTATCTATATCAACGTGTTTACTTATTATTTTCTCTACCACTTCAATCTTCTTCTTATCCTTGGGCCTTATCTTTACCATCAGGTCATGGATGCGCGAGGCAGTACCATAGGTATCATGCTTGGATAAGAGTACAGGTATCTTGGTTTTCTGGAGCATATCCATGATTGTCTTTTGGGGAATAAGATTACCGCTTAAAATAATTCCACACACGCGCACCCCTTTGGTAGAAGGAACAAAATAGCAGCCCAGGGAAGCCAGAATCATATCCTCGCGGTCGCCGGCTGTAATAAGTAATGCTCCATCAACAAAATAATTTAAGGCATTATGCGGCTGCATGGCGCCAACCACTATCTTCTTAACCAGATTATTCAAACCCTCTTCTCCTGAGAGGAGTTTGAAATCTGTCTCCTGGAGTATCTGCTCAATGGATGGATAGGATAAAAGTGGAAAATACGGAATAACGCCAAGGACCTCAATTCCCTTTCTTGCCAATCCCCGCCTGACCAGCTTATTTATCTTTTGGTATTTTTCAGGTAAAACCTTATTGATTACTGCCCCTATAAGCTCAACGCCCTCTTTTTCAAAAAGCGATTTATTCAGGGTTATCTCATCTATTGGCCGACCAATCCCTCCGGAAGAAACCAGAATCACCTTTGCCCTTAATAATTTAGCCACCGAAGCATTAGAATGGTCAAATACTGAACCCACCGCAGCATGTCCTGTGCCCTCAATAATCGTAAGGCCTTTGTCCTTGGCGATTCGGGAAAATGATGCACTTATCTGCCTGGTTAAGTTCTGTTTATTGGGTTTTAGAATATACTTTTCGGTAAAGCCCCTTTCTACAGCAACCGGACTCATGTCTTTTAATTTGCACTTTATCCCGCATAATTCCAAAGAACGCTCAACCAGAACAGAATCCTCATCTACCTTTTCGCCCTCCTCAACCAGATATCGCTGCCCAATTGGCTTGATAAAACCGATTGTTTTAAATCTCTTCTTGAGATTAGACAACAGACCTAAGGCAACTGTGGTTTTGCCGTCATTCTGCTTTGTGGCTGCTATGAAGAGTTTCTTCATCTTCCTCCATCCAGATAATTGCTCCAGTAGGACAAGCTGCAATACAAGCCGGCTCATCCTGATCCTTACACTTATCGCAGCGTAAGGGAATTTTGCTCGCCAGATTAGGTCGAATCGAACCATATGGACAAACCATTACACACATCCAGCATCCTACACAACGCTTCTCATCATGCAGAACCATCCCGCTTGCCTTATCATATATTAATGCCATTGCCATACAGGCATCAACGCAGGGGTGTTCTTTACAATGACGACAGGAATTGGGAAAATTCTTATCACCTGACTGATAAACCTTTTTACGTGGCATTGATAATACCTTTTCCTTTAAGGCCTTGAATAGTTCCTTGCTCTCTGAATGCGCCACTGCACAGGCAATCTCGCAAGACTTACATCCCAGGCACTTCTTTACATCGTAATATAGTTTTTTTGATTTTTGCTTTGTTTTTTGCATCTTATTTATACATTACTGGTTTTAACTTTAATGCCTTCCTCTTTTTATCAATATGCTCGATCATCAGATGCGCTGCCTTTATCGGGTCAACCTCAAAGGCAAATTTACCACCCACTAAGCCCTCCAAGTCCTGGGTGATAAAATCTGTTACCTTCAAACTGCCCAAAACCGGCTGAGGCGTACCAAAAACAGTAAATACACCGCTGGCAACAAAATAGAAACCGATGGAAACTGCTTTTTCAGACATCCATTCAGGAGCAGCACCTGCTGCTGGCAGGTCACTGAGCTGTTCACCCAACCCCCCCTCCTGAATAATCTTAGAACAGGCAATAAGAATTCTTGAATTATCCACACAGCTACCAACATGTAAAACCGGAGGAATACCTACTGCCTGGCATATCTCCTGCAAGCCTCGACCAGCAAATTCAAGAGCTGATTCTGGTTTAAGTAACCCTATTTTTGCATTAGCCATAGCTGAACAACCGGTTACTACAACCAAAATATCATTCTTGAGCAATTCCTTTACCATTGCCGTATGACCCAGGTCATGGGGTACATTAGGATTATTACAACCGACAACTCCGGCAATTCCGCGTAATCTTCCAGAAATAACACCTTCGTTAACTGGTTTCCATGTAGAACGATATTTACCTCCGATAATGTAAGGGATATCCTCGGCAGTAAACCCGGCAACCAAATCCATTGCCTCTTGTGGAATCACCACTCTTTGTTTATTCCTATTCTCGAAATTATCCACTGCCCGTTTAAGAATCGACTTGGCAATCTCTTTTGCCTTTTCCTCTTTAAATTCAATATGGGTAATCCCGGGAAATTTTGCCTTAGGACTAGTGGTGATCAATTCCGTGTGAAAACAATTCGCAACCTCGGCTAACGCAGGCATAATACATTGCACATCAACCATCATTAACTCAACTGCTCCCGTAAGAATAGCTAATTCCTGTTGAAGAAAGTTACCCGCCACATGAATCCCGTGCCGCATAAGAATCTCATTGGCTGTACAACACATACCTGCCAGATTAATACCCTGAGCTCCCTTTTGCTTTGCTAGTTTTATCAATTCCGGATCCTGACTTACCTGAACAACTACATCAGATAGAGTCGGCTCATGGCCATGAACTACCACATTAACATAATCCTCTTTTAAAACCCCTAAATTTATCTTGGATCTAATAGGAGTAGGCACCCCGAATAAAATATCGCTTAACTCAGTGGCAATCATTGAACCACCCCAGCCATCAGATAAAGAAGTTCGTAAACCATGCATAATAATATTCTTATAATCATTATCCACGCCCATATGCGTACGGTGCATGCATTCAACAATTTCCCGGTCAATGCCACGCGGAACAATCCCCAATTTCCTCCAGGTCTCCTGTGTCTTCTTTGGAGCCCGCAAGATAAATCGCAGCTCATTTTCCTGTTGGCCAAATTCAGCCAATGCCTTTAGTGCAACCTCGTGAGCAATCTCTGAATCTTTCTTATTTTCAACTTTAATTCCATAAAGAGAAGCTACCTCTTTTAATCTTGCGGGATTACTAATGCAATAATCATGAGATTTGCCCTCTGAAGCCAGAAGTAATGCTTCAGCAATATCCCTTCCGTGGTCAGAATGAGCAGCCGCTCCGGTAGCAATCATACGCAGGAGATTCCTGGCTACAATAGTATCAGCACTCGCCCCACAAACACCCTTCTGCGGTCCTTCGCCAAATGGGTCAATCCGACAAGGGCCCATATTACAGATACGACAGCAAATGCCCAACTCTCCAAACCCGCATTGCGGCTGCATCAAATCATAACGGTCCCAAACAATCTGAATATTCTTACTTTTTGCCTCTTCAATCATTCTTTGGCTTGCCGAATCTACAGATTTCACTTTTGCATTATTCATTTTTTACATCCTCCAATTTCCTTGAGAACGCTTCTTATAAACCAGCAGCATCCAAAACTAAAGGAACCTTCTTATCCCAGCCAATCGGCATAACGTGAATCCCCTGACACATAGGCTTCAATTCCTTAATCAGTCGTGCGGCTATCTCAATGGATTTTTTTGCCCGGTCTTCCTTGGAAACCGAACTGATTTCATCAATTAAATCCTGTGGCACAGTAACTCCCGCTACATTTTCATTCATATATTTTGCCATCCCAGCAGATTTCAATAAAACAATGCCGGCTAATATTGAAGTTTCAAGATGCTTAATCTTGGATAAAAAATTCTCAAAAACCTTGATATCATAAACTGCCTGAGTTTGAAAAAACTCTGCGCCTGCTTGGATTTTTTTCTCCATCTTGATAATTTGTGGTTCTATTGGGTCTGCGCCGGGGTTTACCACTGCGCCCATGCAAAATCTGGGAGGAATACCTTGTAATTTATTTCCCACCATATCTGTGCCTGACTGTAGTCCTCTGACTACCTCAAGCAACTGCACAGAGTCTAAATCAAATACCGGCTTTGCCTGGGGATGGTCTCCTAAAGTAGTATGATCGCCGGTAAGTAGCAAAAGATTCTCAATACCCAGACTCGCTGCTGATAAAATGTCTGACTGCAATGCCAGGCGATTGCGGTCACGGCAGGTTACCTGGAATATCGGCTCAAGGCCCTTTTGTTTCAAGAGAGAGCATACCGCCAGAGAGCCCAGGCGCATCACTGAGCTCTGCAGGTCAGTAACATTTATTGCATCCACCCGGCCACGTACCAGCTCGGCATCCTCTAAGATCTCCTTAGTTTCAATCCCCTTTGGAGGCCCAATCTCAGAAGTAACCAAGGATTTCCCGGCTTTAATCTTTTCCTTAAATGTCATTTATTCTCCTAACCTAATTTGTTTGCGTAGTTTTGACATTTTTTGCGAAGGATTTGTGGAGCGCACAATTAGAAACTTTTTGGCAAAAGTCTGCGAGGAATTACGACGAAACGTAGGCTTCTGGTTCCCGAAAGCCGTCCCACAGTAAGGAGTAAGCCGAAGCAGACGGCAAAAAGTTTCGTGCGCGGAATAAATCCTGAGCAAAATATGCCTTATCCAATCCAGCGCGCTACTAAATGACCCACATAATGAGAAACAACAATCACAAATAAAGCCAGAAAAACATGCTCAAAGATAAGCAGTGCTGAGCTCTCCTGTTTAATCTTGGCAATGCTAAAATTAAGAAAAATCAACAGCAATATCCCCCAGATAATAGCCACCAAAACAGCTGGTTTTAAAGCAAGTATCAAGAAAGGTATAGCAAAGCTTAGCGTAAAGGTGAGTTTAAAAATAAAAGTAAAAATGGTAGCAGCCCAGATTTCCTTTTGTGTATGCTTAGCAGTACCCTTTTCTAATTCTGATTCCTCTGATATGTGTACGCCTGCAGCATCAGATAAACCATCGGCGATTGACATAATTATTATCCCGGCGACAATTACCAACCGTGAAGCAGTGGCCGAATGCAGCCCAACAATCATCCCCAGAGAGGTAATTACCCCCGAGGTTAAACCAAAAGAAAGCCCAGTCATTAATTGATGAAAATATCGCTTAATCATCTTGGCAATAACTCCCTATACTTGTAGCTTAACCGCTTCAACCAAATTGCGCATTAACATAGTCACAGTAAGCGGCCCTACTCCGCCGGGAACCGGAGTAATCATGCTTGCGTGCTTGGCAGCCTCATCAAACTCAACATCCCCCACAATCTTGCCTGCCACCCGATTTATCCCTACATCAATAACCACTGCGCCCTGTTTAATCCATGCTCCCTTGATTAACCCGGCCTTGCCCACGGCCACAATTAGAATCTCAGCAATTCTTACGTGCTGCTCTAATTTCCCGGCCTGAGAGGTGCCTATGTGGCAAACTGTGACTGTGGCAAATTTCTCTAATAACAGAAGCGATAAAGGCTTTCCGACAATCTCACTGTGCCCCACAATCACCACCTCTTTACCATATAAGTCAATCCCGGTTTCTTTTAACAATTCTGTAACTGCCGCAGGAGTGCAGGGTAAAATCTTGGCCTTACCAAAAGTAATCTTGCCCATATTCGCTGGATGCATCCCTTCCACATCCTTCTCGGGCAGGATAAAATTGCTCATTCTTTTATAATCAATGTGTGATGGCAGGGGCATTTGTAGGATTATGCCGTTTATAGATTTATCGGCATTTAATTTCTCGATAAAATCAATTAATTCCTTTTCTTTTATATCCTGATTTAACTTATGGAATTGATATTGTATGCCTAAATTCTCAGCGGTCTTCTTCTGTGACTTAGCATAGGCCTCGGCTCCGGCATTCTCTCCTACCTGAATACTTGCTAACACCGGATTTAATTTTAGCTCTTGAATCTGCTTTTTTAAATTTTCCTTGATTCTTGCCGCAATCGGCTTACCCTCTAATAATCTCATAAATCCTCGCCTCCAAATCCTGCCTGATCTTTCTCATCAGCCGGTACTTCTTATTTAATTCCTTATTTATTCTACCCACGCGAGCTTTATTCTTTAAATATTTTAGATTTATCCTGACATTGAATAAGGCACTGGAAAATCCTGCCTCAAGAAAAATCGCAGCCACTGCTACATCACTGATTAGATTCAGATTCCCCTTTTTTACTAAAACCGGGCATAGTCTGATTGCCTGAAAACAAAGCCGGCTTATCTCTAAGGGAACACCTAAAGCCCTATTTATGTCTTTGCTCCTAAATGCTGCCACATCCAAATCTACCAACTCTAGAAATCTTGCTCTTGCTTTCTCGGATTGAGATAGCATGCTTGATAATTGCCTGTGATATCTTGCATATTTTGGTTTGCCCAGCGTATAATTTATAACCATACCAATTAAGGCAGCGCCTAATCCCGCAGCCAATGCTGCGCCTGAACCTCCTCCTGGAGCAGGAAGCTTTGCCGCTAGATCGTCTAAATATTTCTTTAGTGCTTTATTGCGATACATTCAATGTCAAATTACCTAATAACCAATGTCAAAGAATCCCCAATTATCCAATTTTCAAATTTAAAATAATCCGGTAATTCTACCGCGCCGATCAATATCAACCTTCTCTCCAGCCGGACGACTGGGGAGACCAGGCATGGTACGCATTGTGCCGCATAAGAAATACAAGAATCCTGCTCCTACTGAGGCGCGTACATCCCGAATAGACAAAGCAAACCCGCTTGGCCGTCCTTTTAACTTAGGGTCATGCGAGAGGGAAAGATGGGTTTTAGCCATACATATAGGCAGCTTATCGTAACCCAGCTTCTTATACAGCGCTATCTTAGCTTGCGCAGCAGCTTCATAACCAACACCACTTGCTCCATAAATCTTCTTGGCGATTGTCTCAACCTTTTTCCTTATCGGCCAATCAAGTGAATAGAGAAATTTGAAATGCGATTTCTTCTCAGCAGCGCGCACCACCGCCCTAGCCAACTGTCGACCACCAAGAGAGCCCTTTGCCCATACCTGGCTAAGCACTGCGTCTTCTGCGCCTGCAGCAATCGCTTTTTTACGAATCAACTCTATCTCTTTTTTTGTATCATGAGTAAACTTATTTATTGCCACTACCACCGGCACGCCAAAAAGCCTCATATTTTCTATCTGCTTCTCTAAATTAGAACATCCTAATTCCAAAGCCTCCAGATCCTCTTTTAAAAGCTTGGGGTCAAGTGGTTTACCGGCAACCACGTTAAACTTACCTGAATGCATTTTTAGCGCCCTAACCGTACAAACTAAAACCACACAATCAGGCCGCAGTCCGCCTATCCGGCACTTTATATTAAAGAATTTCTCTGCCCCGCAGTCAGCGCCAAACCCAGATTCAGTAACCACGTATTCTGAGAGTTTTAAGGCGATCTTATCAGCCAAGATAGAACTATTACCATGGGCGATATTGGCAAACGGACCAGTATGGACAAAGCAAGGTGTGTTTTCAATAGTCTGAAGTAAATTAGGTTTAAGCGCATCTTTCAGTAGAACCGTCATTGCCCCAGCTACCTTAATATCCTCGGCAGTAATCGGCTTTCCGTTTTTGGTGGTAGCTAAGACCATCCGGCCAAGTCGCTTACGTAAATCCTTTAATCCACTGGTCAAGGCCAGTATTGCCATTACCTCACTGGCAACGGTTATATCAAATCCAGAATCCCGCGGGAAACCATCCTGCGGTCCACCTAAACCAATCTTTATGTTGCGCAAGAACCTGTCTGAGACATCAACTACGCGGCGCCAAATTATCGAAGCGGGATCTATATTAAGCGGGTTTCCTTTTAGAATAGAATTGTCTAAAAATGCGGCACAGAGATTATGCGCAATGCCTACGGCGTGAACATCACCGGTAAGATGGAGATTAAAATCCTCCATGGGAACCACCTGAGAATAACCTCCGCCGGCAGCGCCCCCCTTTATCCCAAATACCGGACCCAATGATGGCTGGCGGATACAAACCGTGGTCTGCTTGCCAATCCGGTTTAAGGACATCGCCAGCCCGATTGTAGTAACTGTCTTTCCTTCTCCTAATGGAGTAGGGGTTATTGCAGTTACATCGATATACTTACCATTCTTCTTTCCCTTTAGGCGCTCTAAAGTCCATAGAGATACCTTTGCTTTATAATCTCCATAGAGGTAGAGTTCTTTCTCTTTAAGCCCTAGGCGCTTGGCAATTGTCCTTATGGGCAACAAGCGCGACCGTCTGGCAATCTCTAAATCTGAAGGAATTTTTTTCATGGCTCAAACTCCCTTTCTTTAACTAAGATAATTATTATGCAATAAAAAGGCGTTTTTGATTAACTCTATCTTGGGCTGCTGGTGGTAATAATTAATTGTTACAACATCAAATCGGGCCGGGGAATCAAGTAGTTTCTTCTCTTTGAGAAAGATCAGGGCAACTTGTGAAATCTTGCGTTGTTTAAAAACATCTACTGCCTCGCTTGGCTGCCCAAA
>JASFIK010000032.1:0-10819 GCA_050122705.1 Candidatus Omnitrophota bacterium
ACAGCATTACCATAATTTTAAAAAGCGGGTTGAGAAATTTCCTATAAATGTCCAGATGCTTTCCCGGTTGGTTAAAAAGAGCGATCAGCTCAGGATAATTAAGGATTTGGCTGATGGTAGGGTTGATATAATCATTGGCACGCACTGCCTTTTAACCAATGATATTAAGTATAAAGACTTAGGATTGGTAATAATTGATGAGGAGCAAAGGTTCGGAGTTAAGAGCAAAGAGTTACTGAAGCAGATGCGGGTTAATTGCGATGTACTTACTCTTACCGCAACCCCTATCCCGCGTACCCTTTATATGAGTCTAATGCAGATTAGGGATCTCTCAGTAATAGATACGCCACCGGAAAATCGCTTGCCGATTAAGACCTTTGTGTTAGAATATGACGAAGACTTAGTCCAGCAGGCAATCACTAACGAGATAAAGCGCGGGGGGCAGGTTTATTTTGTGCACAACCGGATTATCGATATTGAGAAGGTAAGAGAAAAATTAGCTAAATTGTTGCCTCACCGATTAAGGATTGGGGTGGTTCATGGGCAGATGCCAGCGCGCCAGATAGAATCAACCATGGTAAAATTTTTAAATTCTCAGATCGAGTTACTGATTACTACCTCAATTATAGAATCAGGCTTGGATATACCGAGTGTTAATACCTTGATTGTGAATAATGCTGATAACTTTGGCCTGGCGGATTTGCATCAATTGCGCGGCAGGGTAGGCAGATTCAATAGACCTGCCTTTGCCTATTTCCTTATGCCGCCAAAAGGCGTATTGAGCGAGGAGGCAAGAAAGAGGCTTAGCGCCCTTAAGGAGTATTCAGAATTGGGCTCTGGTTTTAAGATTGCCATGCAGGATCTGGAGATTCGCGGTTCCGGAAACTTATTGGGCACTCAGCAGCACGGATTTATTACTGCCGTAGGTTTTGATTTATACTGTCGGCTCCTGCGCGAAACAGTGGAGGCGTTTAAAAAAATCAAACATGATTAAGAAAACTCTTTTAATTCTCAGTCTGGTATTTATGGGTTCAGCGGTTTGCTTAGCTGATGGCCTAGTAGCAATTGTCAATAACGAAGTGGTTACTCAAAAGGACCTCGACGATTTTATTAATTTTATGCACATGCAGATGGCAACTCAATATTCTGAGCAAGAGGTTGAGGCTAAAATTAATGAAATGCTACCAGATTTGATAAGTCGACTAATTGAAGACCGGCTGATCATTCAGGCAGCTTATAAAGAGGAGATTATCATTGAGCCGATGAGGATAAAGGCAAGGGTAGAGCAAATCAAAAAAAAATATCCTCGAGAATCAGATTTTACAGCTGATATCAAAGCTAGGGGAATGAGCTTGGCAGATGTTGAATTAAAAATTAAAGAACAGTTACTAATGAGGGAAATAATCGACATAAAGATAAGGAGTAAGCTGGTAGTAAAGCCTCAAGAGGTAACTGATTACTATGAGGCACATAAACAGGAATTTCTTGCCCCCGAACAAAGGTGGGTTCGGGTTATGGCAATTAAAGACCTAGATTCAATGCAACAGGCTCAAGAGTTAATCAAAAACTACTCAGATTTAGAGTCAATCTCCAGGGTCTATGCCTCAGAGATAAATGATTTGGGCTGGGTGGTTTCCGATCAGTTAAAAAAACAGATTGCTGATATAATCTTCAATTTAGACATTGGAAGCCTTTGGCCTTATTTAGATTCTGAAAACGGGGGTTTTTATATTTTTGAGGTTAAATCAATAAAGGCGCCCCAGGTGGCAACGATTGCTGAAATGCAGGATGAGATTAATCGTTTTCTGTTTGAGAAAAAAATGCAAGAGGCGATGATAAGCTGGTTAGATGAACTTAAGCAAGGGGCTTATATTGAGATCAGGGGCGATTATGCAGGCAGTTAAAATAGGGATAACCATGGGCGATCCGGCAGGTATTGGTTCAGAGATAATTGCCAAGACGCTTATCCAGCCGGGGATAAATAGGTTGGGTAAATTCTTGATAATCGGGGACAGATGGGTATTTGGCCAGGCTAACCAGCGCCTCTTGGGAGTTGCTTATCGTAAATCCCTGTCCTCCGCTCCCAATTTAGAATTTATTGACTTTGATAATGTAAAGCATAAAGATTTTAGGTTTGGTAGAATGGTTCCAGGGCTTGGCCAGGCTGCAATGGAATATCTCAGGATGGGGGTTGAGCTGATTAAAGCAGGAACAGTTGATTGTTTGGTAACTGCTCCAATTTCCAAGCAGGCAGTCAACCTGGCGGGATACAAATTTAGCGGACATACCGAGTTTCTGGCAAAGGCATTTGGTAAAAAAAAAGATGATTTGGTAATGATGCTCCTTAATAAACATCTTAAGATCAGCTTGGTAACTCGACATTTAGCGATAAGAAAAGTAAGTGCAGCTTTAGACAAACAGGCAATTTATAAAACTATTATTCTGACTAATTATGCGCTAAAGAATTATTTTTCTATTAATCAACCGCGAATTTGTGTGAGTGCTTTAAATCCGCATGCTGGAGAAACTGGATTATTGGGCAGGGAAGAGATTAGGATAATTTCTCCAATTATAAAGCGGGCAGGGAGAATAAGCAATCTGACTGGGCCAATGCCTGCTGACACAGCCTTTTGTGCTGCCAGCCGGGGTGAGTTTGATGCGGTAATTGCCATGTATCATGACCAGGCGTTAATACCTTTAAAGATTCTTGATTTTAACTCAGGGGTAAATCTTACGCTAGGGCTTGATTTTGTGCGCACATCGCCATTGCACGGCACTGGTTTTGATATTGCCGGGAAGAATATTGCTAACCCGGCCAGTTTTCTCTCCGCAGTAAAGACTGCGGTTGAATGTACTAAGAATCTGAGGAGAAATAGAAGAAGAATTACTTCTTAATGTAATAGATGTAGTATATTTTGCTCGGAATTTGCTTCGCGCACGAAACTTTTTGCCGTTGGCTACGGTTTACTCCTCGCTACGGATAGCCTATATCGGGATAGCGTCCTTCGCTTCGTCGTAATTCCTCGCCAACGAATGCCTTAAAGTTTCTAATTGTGCGCTTCACAAATCCCTTGCAAAATATACTCAGAACTATGGAATATAAACAGCGGTTTAGGCCGAAAAAGCGATTTGGGCAGAATTTTCTAATTGATCAGAACATACAAAGGAAAATCATCCAGGCCTGCCAAATAACCCCCGGGGATGCGATTTTAGAGATCGGCGCAGGCAGGGGGGAGTTGACTCGGTTGATTGCCCAGGAAGCGCAGGGTTTATTTGCCCTGGAGGTAGATCCCTATTTGTTCTCAATGCTAAAAAGTAACTTAGCGGGTTTCCCTTGGGTTAAGATAATCAATCAGGATATTCTCAACTTTGATATTTCAAGATGCTTTAAGGATACGCCGCAGATTAAGGTAATCGGTAATTTGCCTTATAGTATTACTACGCCAATAATCACGCATTTGCTCAAATTTCATGATAAGATAGAGAGTATTTTTATTACCGTTCAGAAGGAATTTGCCAAACGCATGGTGGCAGTAAAGGGCACTGCTGATTGGAGTGCTTTTAGTTGCTTTTTGCAGTATTATTCAGAACCAAAGATGCTCTTTCTCATAAAAAAAACCTGTTTTCGGCCGCAACCTAAAGTAGATTCTGCTTTTGTAAGATTAAGACCTAGACAGGGGCTACCACTTGATAATAAAAGAGAGAGGAAGTTATTCAGGACGATTCGCCGGAGCTTTCAACAAAGAAGAAAAACCTTAAAGAACGCACTGGCTGGTTTAATTTCAGCCAAGAGGTTAAAGCAATATTTCTGTCAATACAATATTGATAGAAACATTCGTGGTGAAGAGTTATCTTTACAGGACTTTATTAATCTGATCAATGTTAATTAATAAAATTATAAAATTATCTGTGATTATTGCTGGTTTAATGCTTCTCTCCTCCTGCGCCACTGTAAGCACCTTACCGGCAACTCCCCCCATATCTACGTCGCCCTCAGCCTTTCCACCACCCCCACCGGTGATAAGACACGATATTGTGCATATTGTAGCACCTGGAGAGACACTCTGGAGAATAAGCAAGACTTACGATGTGCCAATTAGCGATATTATGCAGGTAAACAAGTTAAGAAATGCCAATGAGTTATGCATGGGGCAGAGGATTCTTGTTCCTAAGGCAATGCCTGCTCGCCCAGTAGTTACCTTATACCCATCGCAAAAGTGGAAATACATAATTATTCACCACAGCGCTACTGATGTAGGCAGTGCCCTGGAATTCCATTTTGCCCATGAGCGCAGGGGGTTTGCGCGCGGCTTAGGTTACCACTTTGTGATTGATAACGGTAGTGTGGGCAAATCTGACGGACATATTGAGGTTTCTCCCAGATGGATTAAGCAGCAGGATGGTGCGCATTGCAAAGCCGGCAGGATGAATTCCAAAGGAATCGGCATATGTCTGGTTGGAGATTTTACCGGAGAGTATGTTTCAGAAAAGCAGTTATCTTCCTTAGTCTATCTAGTCAATCTCCTGCGAAAATATTACAACATTCCGCTGGGCAATATTATGGGTCATGGACAGGTGAGGGGAGCCAATACACAGTGTCCGGGTAAGAAGTTTCCCTGGAATAGGTTTTTTAACGAACTAAGGGCAGCGGGGAACTGATTTCTCTTGACAGCTTGAATTTGCATTGATAATATATCAGGTAAAAGGAGGTAAACCTATGACAAAGAAGGACATAGTATTAAGAATTTCCGATCAGACAACCCTCAAGCAAATCGATGTTAAAAAGGTGGTTCAGGCAACCTTTGATTGTATTTTGGATGCCCTGGTGCGCGGAGAAAAGATTGAATTACGTAATTTTGGTGTTTTTAAGATAAAGCAACGCAAGCCTCGCACAGGAAGAAATCCCCGCACAGGCGCTGTTGTTCCTGTGCCTGCCCGCAAAAGCGTAGTATTTAAGCCAGGGCTGGAAATGAAGAAAAGAATAAAATAGATTTATGATTAAGCATGTGCGGGGCACCCAAGATATCTTACCGCAGGACTCTTGCTCCTGGCAGAAGATAGAAGAGGTAGCCAGGAGATTCTTTTCCCTTTACGGCTATCAAGAGATTCGTACCCCAATTCTAGAAGAGGCAGCCCTATTTAACCGTTCCTTAGGTGAGACTACCGAAATCATTCAGAAGCAGATGTTTAAGGTTGCGCATAATAAAGACCATTTGGTCTTGCGGCCAGAAGGCACTGCTTCGGTTATACGCGCCTATTTAGAAAATAACTTAGATAAACAGAAGGCAATAGCCAAATTATATTATTTTGGCCCGATGTTCCGTGCTGAGCGTCCGCAGAAAGGGCGCCTGCGCCAATTCCATCATTTGGGCATAGAGGCAATCGGGAGTCTTTCTCCTCAGTTAGATATAGAGGTTATATCATTAACTGATAGGTTGCTTAAGGAGTTGGGGATCAATAAATACCAGATCCAGCTTAATAGTCTGGGTTGCGCTAAAGATAAGCTAAGGCTTAGCCAGGAGTTGCGAAAGAGATTAAAGGATAGATTAGCTAAGTTTTGTCTGGATTGCCAGAATCGCTTTAAGCGCAACATCTTCCGGGTTCTTGACTGCAAAAATTTAGCCTGCCAGAAGCTAGTAAGTCAGCTGGATTTAAAACAGAATTATCTTTGCACAGACTGCAAGGAGCATTTTCAAAAGGTAATCAGCGGCTTAAAATTAATAAATTTCAGTTTTCAGTTGTCTCCTTTTCTAGTGCGCGGCCTGGATTATTATACGCGTACTGTATTTGAAATTAAGCATACCCAGCTGGGTGCTCAGGATGCTTTGGGAGCAGGCGGTAGGTATGATAATCTGGTAGAGCAATTAGGCGGAAAGGGATGCGGGGCAATTGGTTTTGCTTTTGGTATAGAAAGGATATTGCTCGTAGGAGGTACCAGGCCCAGGGTTAAAGATAAGGACCTAATTTTCTTGATTGCCCTCGGTGAACCTGCAGAGCAAAGAGCCGCTGAATTATTGCATAATTTGCGTTCTCACAATATGCTTGCAGATATGGACTATGCATCACGCTCATTAAAGGGTCAGTTGCGTCAGGCTAATGACTTAGGGGCAAGGTTTTGCGTAATCATTGGCGAGGATGAATTATCAAAGGGTACATTTTCCCTGAAGGATATGGTCTCCGGAGTACAGAAAGAGGTTAAGCAGGGAGATTTATTAAAGGCATTGTCAGATAGCCGAATAATATAATTATGTTGCGTACGCATACTTGCGGACAATTAGTTGCTCAAGATATAGGTACTCAGGTGACTCTGTGTGGTTGGGTAGGCTCTCGGCGTGACCATGGCAAGATTATCTTTGTTGACCTAAGGGATAGATACGGCATAACCCAGATAGTTTTTGCCCCTGACAATAAGCAGGTTTATGAAACCGCAAAGCAGTTGGGGAATGAATATGTTATCCTTGTTCAGGGCAAGGCAAATCAACGACCAAAGGGAACCGAAAATCCTAAATTGAATACCGGCGAAATCGAAATCCTCGCAGAGAAATTAACCATCCTGAATGCCTCTTGCGGACTTCCCTTTGAAATCAAGGAAGACATAAATGTAAGCGGAGATTTGCGTCTTAAGTATCGATATTTAGATTTACGCAGAAAGCAGGCGCTCGATAATTTATTGCTCAGACACAACGTTTATTATGCCATCCGCACTTTTTTAAACAAACAACAATTTATCGACGTGGAAACACCAATATTGACCCGTTCCACCCCAGAGGGGGCGCGCGACTTTCTTGTTCCTTCGCGTTTATTGCCGGGTCAATTTTACGCGCTTCCCCAGTCGCCTCAATTATTTAAGCAGATTCTGATGATTGCCGGGTTTGATCGCTACTATCAGATTGCCCGCTGTTTTCGGGACGAGGATTTGCGGGCTGACCGTCAACCCGAATTTACACAGCTGGATTTGGAAATGTCTTTTGTTGAGCAAGAGGATGTTTTTAATTTAATCGAGCAACTAATACAATATGTTTTTGCACAGGTCTTAGGCATTAAGGTGGCAATTCCCTTTCCCCGTCTTGATTTTGAGCAAGCGATTAAGCAGTATCAAACCGACAAACCGGATTTACGGGATTCCAAAAATAAACAGGCTCAATTTGCCTTTGTTTGGGTAACCGGTTTTCCTTTATTTAAATATGATGAGAACGAAAAGCGTTGGGTGAGCGAGCACCATCCGTTTACTGCGCCGGAAGGCGGGGATGTAGATTTGTCAGGCAATTCATTTAAAAACAAAAAGGCACTTGCTTATGATCTGGTGCTTAATGGAACAGAGATTGGTTCTGGATCAATCAGGATTCATCAGCCCCAGCTTCAGGAGAAGATATTCAAGATTATTGGCATAGATGAACAAGAGGCAATTGCGCGCTTCGGCTTTTTAATCGAGGCATTGAAATATGGAGCCCCGCCACACGGCGGTTTTGCCATAGGAATAGATAGATTCTTGAGCCTGCTTGTTAATGAGAAGACAATTCGTGAAATCATCGCCTTTCCTAAGACGCAAAGCGGCTGGTGCTTGTTAACTGATGCACCCTCCGCAGTCGATAAAAAACAATTGGAAGAATTAAATTTACAGATAAAAGATCAAATTAAATCCGTCCGTTCCGGCGAAATGTAACGGGGGGAATCAAGCGAAGGAGGTTGTAATGAGCAGAAAAATAAGCTTGTTAGTTTTGCTTTGCTTTTTGTCTTTGATTATCAACGGATGCACAGTAAGGAGCTACAAGGTGGATAAGCAGAGGGTAGATCAGGATTTAAGCAGCGGGAATCGCGGTGTATTATTTGGCGAGCCCAAGGTTACTGATGAGGCAAGAAAACCCACCCGCGTAATGCAGGTAATTGAATTTGAACTACCTGCTGATACCAGCCAGGAGGCCGCGGCAGTTACTCATCGCGGAGCAGTGGTTGGTACGCCTGATTCAACCGCCCCGGTAGTTTTAGAAAGTGCTCAACAACCAAGCGTGGTAGTTGGGCCGGCTGAATCGACAACCTTAATAACTATGAAGGAATATACCGTGCGCGAAGGCGATACTCTTCAGAAGATATCCCAGAAATTCTACGGGACAACTAAGCGATGGAATGAAATCTATAAGGCCAATCAAGCAGTACTTAAAGCCGCGGACCAGATTTATCCTGGTCAGGTTATTAAGATCCCCTTGAAAGAAACTATAGGAAAATAATAAGTGGAAAGAATCATTTCTTTACATAGCAATCAGGAGACCCAGGCTCTTTTTGGAACCTTTGACAAGAATATAAAGGCAATTGAAAAACAATATTCTATTACCATTGGAACGCGGGGTGGAGAGTTAAAACTTAAAGGGGATGCTGATAATGTCCGTAAGGCAGCGGGAGTGGTTGATTCCTTCCTCAGTTCGATAAGGAAAGGGAAGTCAAGAGAGTCTGAGATAATGCAGGTGCATTTGCACAAGCATAATATTGTTCCTAAAACCAAGCGTCAGAGAGAATATGTCGAGGCAATAAAAAAGTATGATATTATTTTTGCTATTGGCCCAGCAGGAACCGGAAAGACTTATCTTGCGGTATGGCAGGCAAAAGAGGCGTTAAGGCGAGGCGAGGTGCGCAGGATTATTCTTACCCGGCCGGCTATTGAAGCCGGAGAATCATTGGGATTTCTTCCCGGCACGATTTATGAAAAGATATCTCCTTATTTGCGCCCGCTATACGATGCGCTTTATGATATGATGGAGGCAGATATAATTGAAAAATATATAGATAGCGGGATTATTGAAGTTGCCCCACTTGCCTATATGCGCGGCAGAACACTAAATGATGCTTTTATAATTCTCGATGAAGCACAGAATTGTACCAAGGAGCAATTAAAGATGTTTCTCACCCGCCTGGGATTTGATTCCAAGGCAGTAATCACTGGCGATATAACCCAAAGTGATTTACCCGGGGGTAAGCCTACTGGCCTGATTCAAGCCCAGGAGCTTTTCCGGAACATAAACGGCATAAAATTTAGCTATCTTACCGGCTCAGATATAGTAAGGCACGAGTTGGTGCAGAAGATAATCGAGGCATATGAAAAAGCAAGTCATAAAAAATAGCATTGCCATAGCAGGCTTATTTCTATTTAGCCTCGCCTTTAAGATCAATGCGCTTATTCCATTAATCCTTACCTGTGTGTTTATGTGTTTGGATGTGTGGAAGAAACAGAGGCCTTCTGATTGCCGCTTCCTGCATCTGTGCCTACTCTTTTTGATTATTTTTACTATCGGCCATTGGTTTGGAGCGGAAAAATTACATGTTTATTATATCCCCTTTGCCTTAATCCCCATGCTGGTAATTATTCTCTGGCAGGATTTGTTAATTTCTCTATTGATGTTCCTGGCATACGGCTTGACTTTAGCGATCGATTTTGAGAGCTTAGCCGTAGGGCTTGTTTTCTTTGTTAGCGCAAGCATCTCCACGGTTCTTTTGATTGATGTGCGCCGGCGTTCACAAATTATTCGCGCAGGTTTTATTGTTGGTCTGTTTCAGGTAATGACCTGGCTATTTATTCAAAATTTCCAGATTCTCGATAACCCCAATTTTTACATGTTGTTGTTTATTAACGGGGTGGCCTGTGGAATTGCCACAGTAGGGCTGCTGTCAGTGTTTGAGTATATATTTGGCCGGATTACCAACATTAGTCTTTTGGAACTGTCTGATTTTAATTCGCCAATACTTAAGAGATTAATGTTAGAGGCCCCGGGAACCTATCATCATAGTTTGATTGTGGGTAATCTTGCTGAGGCGGCTTGCGAGGCAGTAGGTGCTAACACCTTATTAGCTAGGATCGGTGCTTATTATCATGATATTGGCAAAATACAAAAATCCGAGTATTTTATCGAGAATCAGAATTTAGGGGCCAGCAAACATGAAGACCTGGCACCCTCAATGAGTAAGCTGGTAATTATAAATCATGTAAAAGAGGGGGAGGCGCTTGCCAAGCGTTATCGGCTTAATCGCAGGATCATTGATTTTATTCTTCAGCATCATGGAACCAGTATTGTGTATTATTTCTATCGCCGTGCCTTGGAGAACGAGAAGGAAGATAAAAAGGTTTCTGAAGAGGGATTTCGTTATCCGGGGCCTAAGCCAAGAAGCAAGGAAACAGCAATAGTGCTTTTGGCTGATTCGGTAGAGGCAGCTACTCGCGCCTTAAAAAATCCTAATCCCGGCCGGATTGAGCAGGAGGTACAAACAATTATCAATAATAAATTCATTGATGGCCAACTTGATGAATGCGAGTTGACCCTAAAGGACCTGGAAAAAATCTCTGGCATTTTTATCCGACTTTTAACCAGTATTTATCATTCCCGTGTAACCTATCTAAATACAAGTCGTGCAGATAATCATCAAAAATCAGCAAAGGATAATCCCCGTCAGTAAAAGGGCAGTCAAAACAACAGTTCTTAAAACCTTAAAAATTCTAAAAGTAAATTTAAGCGGTGAACTTACTGTTGTTTATGTTAATAACCGAGCCATTCAGGAATTAAATCATAAGTTCCTGGGTAGGCGCCAACCTACTGATGTGCTCTGTTTTGACCTATCTCGAGGCAGGCATCTGATTGCAGATATAATCATCTCCACAGAGCAGGCAAAGGAGAATGCGCGACTGTTTAAAACCTCTGCCTCATGGGAGGCAAGGCTTTATCTTATCCACGCTATATTACATCTCAGGGGCTTTAAAGATAAACGGATTAATGATAGGATTAGAATGCAGAGAAAGGCACTCAAGATTATGGAAGGTATTTAATGGCTATACATA
>JASFIK010000033.1:0-10636 GCA_050122705.1 Candidatus Omnitrophota bacterium
ATGGAATTATCACCATCATTGATATTGACCCATACACCGTCTCTTCTATGCATCACCTCACCAATAACCTCACCTTCATAAACTACCTGCTGACCATCATAGCTCTTGGCATTTTCGATTAGTTCAGTGCTGGATACAGGTTCAGCATAACAATTAAAATTCAAAATGCCCAATACAAATAGCAGAACAAAAAACCAGAATTCTTTGCTTATGTATCTACTCATTATTTTCCCTTCAGCGCGGCAATCAACACGCCAAACAGGGTAAATATGGACACAAACTCAAGTCTCCCTACCCACATCTGAAAGATATAGGTTATCTTAAGCGCTGTGGGCATAGAGGGATTAGTTACGCCACAGGAAAGGCCGACATTAGCCCCGGCAGAAACCGATTCAAATAACGCCTCAGGTAAAGGATAACCACATAGACAACCAATGATTGTGCCGAGCATGTATAATCCCAAATACATTAAAAAGATTAAAAGGCTAAAGCGGATCTGTCTATCCTCAAGAACCACCTCTTGAATATGGTGGAATTTCTGCACTAACACGCTTGATTCTGGCAACATAATCCTTTTTATTTCACCGGCCAGGACCTTGAAAAAGATATCCAGTCTTAATAACTTAATACCGCCCGTGGTTGAACAAATAGAACCGCCCAGGCTCATTGCCAAAATAGTACCCATAAAGGCAAAGCCCAGCCATTGACGAATAAATTGCTTGGCATATATGGTCATATATCCCGTACCAGTATGCGCTGAAATAATCTGATAGAACCCCTTGCGAAATAAAACCGCTGCCTGAGGGTAAATCCCCATCCTGCTTAAGCTAATAGCAGTGAGTAAGAAAATAACCATCACGCTGATAAATAAAGTAATTATCTCGATATTCTTGAAAATCTCTCGCTTATTGCCAGTCCAAAGACTATAATGCAATCTAAAATTGATTGCTCCTAAAAGCATTAACGTAATAGTAACCACTTCAAAAGGAAAACTATGATAATAGAGTATGCTCTGCGAGTAGGGGGTAAACCCTCCAGTATCAAAAGCAGCCATAAATATGCACAGCCCGTGAAAAAGGGAAGTTCCTCTGGACATGCCCTCAGCCTGAGCAACGCAACTTAAGGCGGCGCTCCCCAAGACAAGATAAACAATACTCACCAGCCATATAAACCGTGCCGTATTCACTACATTAGGTAATACCCTTTCCTCCCTTGCCTCGCCTACATACATCTTAAATGCACCGGAGAAGCCGCGCACGAAAAAAGATAAAGCAACAATAACAATACCCTGCCCACCGATAAACATCATCAGGTGACGCCAGAGATTATGCGATAAGGCAAGGTGATCCAAGTCTTGAACCAGTACTAAACCAGTAGTCGCAAACCCAGACATTGCATCAAAACAGGCATCTAAATAAGACCCCCAATGACCGCTCAAAAATAAAGGAATTGCCCCTAAGAACATTGCTGCCAGCCAGCTAGATGCTACCAGGCTCATCCCGTGCATCCAATTCAGGTCCTCTTGGGTTTTACACAAGATAGTAAAAATCAGACCAATAATCAAACTAATCAGAAGGCTAATGCCGAAATCAAACGCAGGATTTATCTCTTTTCTGGCCAAGGCAAAAGCAAGCGGTAAGAGCAAGGTCAGGCTCAAGCCAATAATAATCTTACCTAAATAATAGGTAACAATCTTTATGTCTTTTATTTGGGGTTTAAGTAACATGAAAGGCTAAAAGGAGGTAACCAAAATACAGATAAAAAACGCCACTAACATAATTGCCAAGGCATAGCCTATCTCAGTGGCAATGCCAATTATGCCTTGAAAAATTCCAACGATAACTTGTTTGACTTGCTTAAATTTTTCCCAATAAGACATTTAGAAGCTTGGATTCATTGCCCACCATGGTTAGGGCAATGATATCATCCCCTGATTCCAATGTTGTATCGCCCCGCGGCACAATTACCTCACCGCCGCGCACAATAGAAACCAAAACCGAATCAGGTGGCAGTTTGATATTCCCCAGTTTCTGGTTAATTACCGGCGCATCATCTGGTAGGTCTACGCGCACTATAGCTAACTTACCTCGCTTAAAACTAAGCAAATTCACAAAGTCAGTAAAGCTTACCTCCTCCTCAATGATTCTGGCAATGATTGCTGTGGCATCAATAGGTATGTCCACGCCTAACTCAAAGAAAATATGTTCATTCTTTGGGTCATTTACCCGACCAACTGTGCGCTTAACGGCAAATCTCTCTTTAGCCAACTGACAAATAATTAGATTATCCTCATCATCCCCAGTAACTGCAGCAACCACATCAGCCCGTTCAACACCTGCTTCTTTAAGCACTGCCGGGCTACAACCGTCGCCGCAAATCACCAGAATATCTAACTGACGAGTCGCTGCCTGACAGACGCTATTATCCTTATCAACCAGCGCTACACCGTGCTCATCATGTACTAAGCGCTGAGCTAAAAAATAACCTACCTTTCCTGCGCCGACAATTACTATATACATTTTTAATGAGCAGACGACTTACGGAGCATAACGACGTAAGTCGTAGGCCGTAAGGCCGTCTGCGAATTAATCCCCCCTTCTTGCTTTCGCAAGAAAGCAGGGGGGATAAGTTCGTGCATACAATTTACGTTCATTTACGTTCCGTAAATTGTGCACTCACTTATAATTTAAACCTCTTTCTGACCTTATCCAAACTCTTGGTCTTAACAATTGCCATAATTACATCGTTCTTATTTAATATTGTTTCTGGAGTAGGGATAATCGTACCGCCCATCTGTTTAATCGCCACAACTTGAAATTCGCCGGCCAGGTTAATATCCTTGATTGACTTATTAATCAAATTCTCTTTGACCTCTATCTGAATAACCCCGACATCTTTAGTTTCAATTAGATAACTGGAGAAGCGGCTTTCGACAATCTTATCCCTAAGCATGGCTGCAAAGAGAATCGTTCCGCTAATAATGTCCAATCCTAGACTCTGATAGATTTGTGCTCTTTCCGGATCATATACACGGGCAATTACTTTGGGCACAGCAAAGATTTTTTTGGCAACCTGAGCTGAAACCAGATTAGTATTGTCTCCGTTAGTAAGGGCGCAGAAAACATTTGTTTTTTCTATACCTGCCTCTTTTAATAAATCTGGATCAAAACCGTTGCCTACCAGAGTAAGACCGTTAAACGTCCCTCCCAGGCGATTAAATGCTGCAGGGTTCTTATCAATAACCACTACATTGTGGCCATCATTGGAAAGTAGTTTGGCCAGCTCTGCCCCCACTCGACCACAACCAACGATAATTACGTACATATCTGCCCCTTACTTATTAGGCGACTTGGATATCTCAACCAATTTCTTAAATGCCTGGATGTCCTTAACTGCTAAATCAGCCAAGATCTTACGATCCAGATTAATCTTGGCTTTTTTTAGGCCACTGATGAATTGATTATATTTTACTCCTGCATTGCGACAGGCAGCATTAATCCGGACAATCCAAAGTCTGCGCAATTCTCTCTTTTTTACCCGACGATCGCGATAAGCATAAACCAAGGCACGCGTAACTGTACGCCTTGCTTGTTGATACTGCTTACTGCGGTCACCATAATAGCCTTTGGCTTGTTTCAATAACCTTTTCTTTCTTCTGCGCCTTGCTGGACTATATTTAACTCTTGCCATTATCCTCCTCGCTATTTCTCATGTAATTATAGATGCATTCCTTCTTGCAATCAACACATACTTGTTGCGCTATCAAAAAATGTGCCCCTGCTGGCTTTTAACTATAAGGTAATAGTCGCTTGATATATCGCTTCTGTCCAAGCCGCTTAAGTATTCTTGACTTACGCAAACCCCTTTTTCTCTTGCTCTTCTTCTTACTAAGCAAGTGACTCTTGCCACAAGCAGAATATTTAATCTTGCCTGACTTAGTTACCTTCAATCTCTTCTTAATACCTTTGTGCGTCTTTAGTTTCATGGTTATTCCTTATCTGTCTATAGCTAACCGCTAATCCGTTTGATTTACCGAGGGGCAAGCACAACCGAAATAACCCTGCCTTCTAAAACCGAATCCCTCTCAATCCTGCCTGCCTGCTGAGCATCGGTGACAAATCGATCAAGTAGCTTTCTTCCCAGATCTAAATGCTCCATTTGTCTGCCGCGGAAGAAAAGGCTTATCTTAACCTTATCCTTTTTATTTAAAAATCCGATTGTCTGTCTAAGTTTTACCTGATAATCATGCTCCTCAATATTTGGCTTCAGGCGAATCTCTTTGAGGCGTATCCTCATCTGATGCTTCTTTGCCTCGCGCTCTTTCTTCTCTTGGTCATATTTAAATTTACTAAAGTCCATAATGCGACAAACTGGCGGCTCAACCTGTGGCGCTACCTCAACCAAATCCAACTCATGTTGACTGGCTAAAGCGAGCGCTTTTTGTATAGGCACAATGCCCAACTGGTTGCCTTCTGGTCCGATAAGTCGCACCTGAGGCACGCGTATCCTTTCATTGGTGCGGATAAACTTCCTAATCTCAATCACCTCCTTTTGAAATTACCTAATAAGTTAGATAACTTTATTGTTTATCTCTTGCTTTATCCTATCTATGCATTCTTCAACCGGCATTGAGCCAATATCGCCTTGACCCCTTTTTCTCACTGCCACTGTCTTTGCCGTACTTTCACGCTCGCCAATAATCAGAAGATAGGGAATCTTCTCTATTTCTGCCTCTCGGATGCGTTTCTGTAGCGTGAGATTACGGCTATCTACCCTGCCCCTTATAGCATGCTCTTTTAAGAGGGTCTCTATCTGGGCTGCATAATCATGCAGCGTTGATTTTATAGGGATAATGTCTACTTGTTGGGGCGAAAGCCATAGTGGCAGATTGCCTGCATAATGCTCAATGAGCACGCCGATAAAGCGCTCCAGGCTCCCCAGAATAACTCGATGTAACATAATTGGTTGCTGCCTAATTCCTTGAGCGTCAATAAATTCTAAATTAAAGCGTGCTGGCAAAGCAAAATCACACTGGATAGTTGCACACTGCCATTTTCTTTTCAGCGCATCCTTGACCTTAATATCTATTTTTGGGCCATAAAAAGCTCCTTCCTGCGGATTTATTGCATACTCTAAGTTCTTTTCTTGTAAGGATTCTTCCAGGGCAGCAGTGGCCTTCTGCCAATCGCTCTCTGTGCCAATGAATTTCTCTGGCCGGGTGCTCAACTCTATTGAAATATCAGGAAAGCCAAAGTCTTGCATTGCCTTTAATACAAAATCAATGATTCTGATGATTTCGGGCTTTATCTGCTCAGGTGTACAGAATATATGGGCATCGTCTTGTGTAAATCCGCGTACGCGCAAAAGCCCGTGCAAAACCCCGCCCTTTTCATGCCGATAAACAGTGCCTAACTCAAATAGCCGTAATGGCAGGTCGCGATAACTCCTAATCTTGGATTTATAGATGAGAATATGCCCAGGGCAATTCATTGGTTTTAATACAAACTCCCTATTCTCAATCTTGAGTGTATACATATTGTCGCGATAATAATCATAATGCCCTGACGTCTGCCAGAGACCAGCCTCCATAATGTGTGGCGTAATCACTATCTGGTAGCCCCTGATCAGGTGTTCTCTTCTTAAGTAATCTTCGATGATGGTGCGCAGAAGTGCTCCTTTGGGATGATAGAATACCAATCCCGCCCCCACCTCTTCTGGATAGAGGTTAAAAATTTCCAGTTGGGGCCCTACCCGACGGTGATCGCGTTTTTTTGCCTCCTCTATATTCTTTAAATGCTCATCTAATTCCTTTTGGGTAGCAAAGCAGGTGCCGTAAATGCGCTGTAGCATAGGATTGGTCTCAATCCCATGCCAATAAGCCCCTGCCACTGACAATAGTTTGAATGCCTTTATCTGGCCAGTTGATTCTATATGCGGGCCGCGGCATAAATCAACGAAATCATTTCCTGTCTTATAAATAGTAACCTGCTCATCTGCCAGGGCATTTATAAGTTCCACCTTATAGTTTTCCTTGAGCTGAGTGAATAATTTTTTTGCCTCAGGCTTGCTTATCTCTTCTCGGATAAATCGCTCATTGCTGGCAATAATCTTTCTCATCCTTTCCGCGATGAGTGACAAATCCTCATCAGTAAATGGCTCTTGTCTATCAAAATCATAATAAAATCCGTCTTCAATCGAAGGCCCAATCCCCAATTTGACCTCTGGCCAGAGCTGTTTAACTGCCTGGGCCATTATATGTGAACAAGAATGCCTTAAGGTCTCAAGATCAGTAATAGTCTTCATTCGCGCTTATGGGGAATTAATCTTTCCCTCTTAATTATCTCCCTTTTAGGTTCTCGTCTTAAACTGGTGGGCCCAAGAGGACTCGAACCTCTGACCTTTTGCATGTCAAGCAAACGCTCTAACCAACTGAGCTATGAGCCCGCAACTCGCCTTTTGGGCGAGAAGGGAGTCGAACCCTTACGGTCTTGCGACCATTGGATTTTAAGTCCAACGTGTATACCATTCCACCACTCGCCCGAAAATATCTAGAATCCTTAACAGGCGCGGAGCGGATTCGAACCGCTGAATAAAGGTTTTGCAGACCTCTGCCTTGCCACTTGGCTACCGCGCCGTTATCTTAATAGCTTCTTTGCTTCCTTTGCTATTGTTTCTATCTCTGCTAAATGCCCTACCCCAACCTCTCCGCAAGCAAGTTTGCCTATTCTTGGGCCGACAAATTTATACCCCAAGTTTTTTAGCTTCTCAATATTCCCTTGGACAATCTTACTCTTGTACATATTCTCGTTCATTGCTGGAACAATCAAAACCGGGGCGCGCGTAGCCATCACTGTTGTGCTTAATAAATCGTCAGCGATTCCATTAGCAATCTTGCCAATAATGTTGGCGGTTGCCGGAGCAATCAAAATCAAATCTGCTTTTTTTGCCAAAGATATATGCTCTATCTCCCAATTAGCTGGATCTTGAAACTCATCCCAATAAACCGATCCCTTAATTAAAGAAGAGAACACCTGAGGGGAGATTAACTGCACGGCATTCTTGGTCATAATTATATCTAAAGAAAAATTATGATTAACCAACCTGCGAGCAATTTCACAGGCCTTATATATAGCAATGCTCGCGGTTACTCCCAGAACAATATTATTGCCTCTCATAGCTATCTTGGCCTATTTCTTTAGGCTAACCTTACCTTTAGCAATCTCCTCCAGCGCTATGCTGGAGGGTTTAAGCGAGGAATTGGTCTCAACTAATTTGGGCTTGCCCTCTGCAATCTCCAGGGTTCTCTTTGCGGCAAGCATTACCAATTTATACATTGAATTTTCTGCCTTATCTAAGAGCTGCTCTATTGGGATATAGTCCATTGGATTATCCTGACAACCTCCTTAATGGCTCTGTTTAAGTTATCATTTATCAGATAATAATCATAATGATGAATATGGTCTAACTCTTTATGGGCTAATCGTATACGTCTATTAATCTCCTCAGGCCTAGTTTTAGTACAGCGGCTCACAATCCGCTTCCTCGCAATATCTAATGAGGGTGGCTTAACAAAGATGGTTATTGCCCTATTGGGAAATGCCTGCTTGATAAAGGAGGCACCCTTAATATCCAGGCAGAGTATTATATTCAGCCCTTTTCTTATCGCCTGCTGTATAAAGTCGCGCGGCGTGCCGTAATCATATCCTAAATATTGCGTATGTTCAAGGATTTTTTTTGCCCTCTGTAATCTCTTGAATTCCTGCGCTGAGACAAAAAAATAATCTCGCCCCTGCCTTTCTCCTCGTCTTTTCGGTCGGGTAGTGAAGGAGATGGACTTGATAAACCTGCCTTTTAATTGTGACTGCTTGATTATCTTTCTGGCGAGTGTAGTCTTTCCTGAGCCTGAAGGCCCAGAGATAACAAATACAAACCCTTTGTCTGCCTTAGCCCGCACCTTTGCCAAATTCATTGGGGCTTATTCCACATTCTGAACCTGTTCCCGCATCTTCTCAATTTCGTCTTTCATTCCAATTACCTTACTGGAAACCACTGCATCTATTGACTTGGCCCCAATTGTATTTGCCTCCCGTTGCATTTCCTGGAGAATAAAATCTAACTCTTTACCCACCGCTTTTTTATTCTTCAGGCAGCGAGTCAAATTTTTTAGATGAAAACTTAAGCGCACAATCTCTTCATTAATGTCTGAGCTTTTTAAGAAGGCATTCTTCTCTTCCTCGGTATTGTACAGGCCCAGCCTTTGTTTAATTATCTCTCGAGATCTCTGTTTGACTATTCTTAGAATCTTATCTAACCTCTCTGACCTTAGCCTTAAGTCCTGATATAAGGCCCGGCCTTCTTGTTGGCGTCTTTTAATCAGCGCATCCAATGCCTCCTTGGCCAATGGCTTAAGCCTTGTCCAGCTAATCGACAAATAGTCATGGGGCTGCACAGACCAAATCCCGGGCAGCCCTACTAAGGTATTAATATCAATAGCCTGTTTAAGTTTAAATTCTTGGGATATCTGTTTAAGTGCGCGATAATACTCCCTAATTAGCTGCTTATTTAATACTGGCTTTTTAAGCTGATGAGTATTTACTTCTAACCGACAGATTATATGCCCGCGCTTGACCCTCTTGGCAATCTCATCCTTTAGTTTATGCTCTAAATGAGAAAATCCTTCGGGAAGATGCAACACTATATCGAAAAACCGGTGGTTTACGCTGCGTATCTCCAAGACTACCCTGCCCCAAGGAGAAATCAGCCTCCTTACTCTACCAAATCCAGTCATGCTTTTTATCATCTGTCCCTGCTTCCTTAATCCTAAAAAGCTGTAATGATTATCCTCTTGATTGCTATTTATTGATTAAGCCCAGACCCTTAACCTTTGCTTATCCTTTAGCATTACTTTGGTGGGAAACAAATCTACAATGATCTCATCGGGTCTAAACCACAATTTGATCTCCCGTTCAGCATCAGCCTTATTGGCAGAAACATGAATCACATTCTCATATAATCCAGAGGTAGTAATCCGACCATAAGCGCCTCGGATAGAAGTAGAATCTGCTTCTTCAGGATTAGTCGCACCTGCTAACTGGCGACACTTAACTATTGCATCTTCTCCCCAATAACAAAGTGCCATTACCTTGCGGCGATCGTGCAATTCTCCTTGGATATATTTAACTAAGTCCGAAAAAAATGGTTTATCCTTAAGATGGGCATAATGAATCTTAGCTAATTCTTGGGAAACCCGTATAATCTTAGCAGCGACAATCTCAAGCTTTGTTTCGGATAGACGAGTTAATATATTGCCGGTTAAAGATTTTTTTAATCCGTCTGGTTTAATTAAAATTAGGGTTGCCTCATCCATCCAATATTTACTCCCCTCTTATTGTATCAACTATCCTTTTCAGCTCTTCTTGAGAATAAAATTCAATTAATATATGCCCCCGCTTCTTTTTCTTGCTAATTCTTACCTTAGTAGCCAATATGCGCTGTAATTCTTCTTCCCATACTGTTAGGTGTGGCTCACGGAGGGTAATTTTTGGCTCTTTTTTTATTGTGGTTCGCCGTAGTCTTCTGATTAAATTTTCTAACTCTCTGACAGACAATCTGTTAGAAATAATCTTTTCTGCTAATCGGCGCTGATGGTTTTTATCATCGATTTCTAAAAGCGCTCTTCCGTGAGCAAAAGAAATACGATTGTTTTTAATCGCATCTTGAACATCTTGAGGTAAGTTCAATATGCGCAATGTATTAGTAACAGAAACCCTTGCCTTTCCCAATACCTCGCTAAGCTTGTCTTGTGTAAGATTAAATTTTTCAATCAGATATTTATAAGCATGGGCTTCTTCAATCGGATTCAGTTCTTGCCTCTGTATATTTTCAATTAATGATAATTCTAAGGAGTCACGATCATCTACATCTTTGATTATTATTGGTAACTCTTTTAAATTCAATAGATTAGCAGCGCGGAATCTTCTCTCGCCTGCAATGATTTCATAGTCTTCTCCCTTGGGTCTGACCAGAATCGGCTGAATCACCCCCTTCTCCCTAATGGATTGCGCTAACTCTTGCAACTGTTGGCTATCAAAATCTTCGCGTGGCTGAAAAGGGCTGGGTTTAATCCGCTCTATCTTAGCATAAATAATCTTAACTCCTGCCTGCTCAGGCTCTGCTTCTGGGATTAGGGCGCTAATTCCTTTACCTAATGCTTTTCTTTCCATTGTGCTATTCTCCTTATTGTGCTTGCTGTATATCCTGCTCAGATTGAGCATTAATTGTATCTGCTTCGCTTTCTAGCTTGAATCTGGGTAATGGCAAACCTAATATTTCCTGTGTTAAGCGCTCATAATTCTGAGCGCCAGTAGAATTTTTATCATATAATGCAATTGGCTTGCCAAAACTCGGCGATTCAGATAACCTAATGCTTCTAGGGATAATTGTTTCATAAACCTTTGCCTTTACATAACTTCTGGCCTCTTGAATCACCTCTTTAGTAAGATTGGTGCGGAAATCTGCCATAGTAAGAATAACCCCCTCAATAGTGAGTTGTGGATTGAGATTATCTTTAATTAGTTTTATTGTTTTAAATAACTGAGCTAGTCCTTCTAGTGCATAATATTCGCATTGAACTGGT
>JASFIK010000034.1:0-10532 GCA_050122705.1 Candidatus Omnitrophota bacterium
CTTACTCATTTGTTTAGCTTAATTAGTATACCCTTGTTTTTAAGTCTGGTATGGATAAAATAGAAGTTAGAAACCGTAAGGCACTACGCGATTATCAAGTGCTTAAGGTTTGGGAATCCGGTATTGAACTAAAGGGTAGCGAGGTTAAGTCAATTAGGGAGGCGCGCGCAAACCTTAATGATAGCTTCGCCCGACTTGAAAAGGGAGAGATTTTGCTGTATAATATGCATATCAGCGAATATAACCAGGCCAGCTTCTTTAATGTTGAGCCCCGACGCGTGCGGCGTTTGCTTTTGCATAAGAACCAAATCAAAAAGATTGCCTCAGAGGTATTCCAGCGCGGCCTGACCCTAGTTCCCTTACGGCTTTATTTTAATGAACGCGGATTTGTCAAGATTGAGCTAGCCCTCTGTCGAGGCAAGAAATTATATGACCGTCGTCAAGATATGAAGCGCCGAGAAGTAGATTTAGAGATAAGAAGAGCAATGAGAAATAGAAGGCGCAGTTAAAGGAAATCGAATATATAGTAATTAAAGAAATAAATTGAAAATATGGGGGTGAAAGGGCTCGACTTGGGCAAATTGGGTAAAAGTAGCATGCCGAGGTGGCAAGGCGGCCTCGTAAAACACCTTGCACAATACAAACGCTAACTACAACATAGTAGGGCAAAGACTAGCAATGCCAGTAATGGCACCAATGGTTTTTGCTGGCGTACAAGCCCCGATCTTTAATTAAAGGTCGGGCCTCGCTTAGCCTGCCTGGAGGCTGAGATAGAGCGGTAACAGGCTGATCCTGCGTTTATGCCTTGAAATGCAGGATGAGAACAAAAAGGCTGCGTCCTAGAAAAATCCTGTCTTTCGGAGTTTTTTAGGATTAAGTTCAAAAGATAGACTAAGCATGTAGTGACTTTTATCTGATTGCTTAGGGACGCGGGTTCGACTCCCGCCACCTCCACCAGTTTATTGAACCCGAAAGGGTAGTTTGAGGGAAAAAAGTTTTCCCTACCAAATAAGGGGATACCATTTGCAGGCTGAGTGCGACAACCCGTGAAGCGTCGTTTCGGCAACCCGGTGTGGTTCTTGTTTTAGAATCGCCTCACTCAGCCTGCGATAAAAAGTATCCTTAACCTACCTTAAACCTAAATGAAACCAATTGGGGTATTTGATTCAGGGATTGGCGGTCTTACTGTAGTTAAGGAGTTAATTCGGCAGCTGCCTGGTGAGGATATCATTTATTTAGGTGATACCGCGCATCTTCCTTATGGTACAAAATCGGCAGCCACAATAATTAGGTTCACACTTAATAATATTCTGTTTTTGCTAAAGCAAAATACCAAGCTTATTGTGGTTGCTTGCAATACTGCTTCAAGTCTTGCCTTGGATGCTATCCGTAAGCATTTTCAGGTTCCCATAATTGGCGTAATCCAGCCAGGAGCCCAAGAAGCAGCCGGGGTAACTCAAACAAGATGCGTAGGAATAATTGGTACACGCGCCACTATTAAGAGCAAGGCTTATGAAAGGCAGATAAAGAGAATTAATCCAGCAATTAAAGTAATTAGCCAGGCATGCCCATTGTTTGTACCTTTAGTTGAAGAAGGCTGGCTTAATCAGCGAGAAACTTTCGACATTGCTAGTAAATATCTTAAGCCGCTAATCAAAAAGAATCATAAGCTGGATGCTTTAATTCTTGGTTGCACCCATTATCCTTTACTTAAGCCGGTAATCAGGCGAGTTTTGGGAAGGCGTATTAAGCTGATTGATTCTGCCCAGCAGGTGGTAAGAGAGGTTAGCAAGAATCTTGAGAGTAAAGCTATGACCAAAGGCAATCATAAAGCTAAAGGCAAATATCAATTTTATGTTACTGATGACCCTGATGGATTTGCTCATCAGGCAGTGCGCTTTTTAGGGTATCGTTTATCGCGAGTAAAAAAAATAAACCATGTTTGAGATTAAGGTAATCGGCCAATTTAGTGCAGCGCATAATCTAAGAGGATATCGTGGCCGTTGTGAAGAGCTTCACGGACACAATTGGAAGGTTGAGGTTAGTGTTTCTGGGGAAAAACTGGACAAGGCCGGAATGCTTATGGACTTTAAACAACTAAGAATGCGATTGAATAAGGTTTTGGATAGATTAGATCATAAGTATATTACTCGCCTGACTCATTTTAAGAGAATAAATCCCACCTCAGAGAATATTGCCAAGTATATATATCAGAGCCTCAAAGCGCAAACCCCAGACCTTAAATCAGTGACAGTTTGGGAATCAGATAGTTCCTCAGCCAGCTATTATGGCGGATGAAAAAGGCAATTGTTCTTTTATCTGGCGGTTTAGATTCGGCAGTAACCCTTTATCTGGCTAAAAGTGAGGGTTTTGATTGTCGCTGTCTTATCTTTGATTATGGTCAGCGCCATAAAAGGGAAATTGATTCAGCAAAAAGGATTGCTAAAACAGCCAGCTGTTCATATAAAATATTAAGGATTAAGTTACCTGAGCAGGGCTCCAGCCTTTTAGATAAAAAGGCATTCATCATTCAACAGGCAGGTAGGCAAAGGACCAAGCAGGTTGATATTCCCTCAACCTATGTTCCTGGCAGAAATATTATTTTTTTAAGTTTTGCGCTCTCATTTGCTGAGGTAATCGGAGCTAAAGCGATATTTATCGGAGCGCATATTCAGGATTATTCTGGTTATCCAGATTGTCGTAAGGATTTTTTTCAGGCATTTAGCAGGGTTATTAACCGAGGAACAAGCTCAGGGGTTAAAGGAGAAAAGATAAAGATTTCCACTCCTTTAATTAGCAAGAGAAAATCAGAAATTATTAAGTTAGGAATAAGGCTTAAGGTTCCCTTTAAATTAACCTGGTCTTGTTATAAGGGCGGGAGTAAGCCTTGCGGTAGATGCGATAGTTGTTATTTTCGTGCCAAGGGATTTACTGAAGCAGGAATTACTGATCCGTTGCTTTAAGGCTTTTTAGGTCAAGCGGAATAGGCGTTTTTAAAATAAGAAATGAGCGAAAACGACTGCTTATGAAAGCAAGGATTGCTGAGGTTTTTCAGAGTATTCAGGGGGAAGGGGTATATTTAGGAAAAGAACAGATCTTTATTAGATTCTACGGTTGTAACCTGAAGGGTTGTAGTTTCTGCGATACACGATTGAGTTCATTTAACGAATACAGCCCCGAAGATTTACTCAATAATTTAAAGTCATATTCTAATCACTGTCATTCGATTTGTTTAACCGGTGGTGAGCCCTTGGTTCAAGTAGATTTCTTAAGGCAATTCCTACCGTTACTAAAGCAGGCGGGCTTTAAGTTATATTTAGAGACAAACGGCACATTGCCCAATGCTCTAAAAGATATTATTAATTATATTGACTTCGTTGCTATGGATTTTAAACTTCCTTCCTCAACTGGACTAAGGGATTTTTGGCAGGAGCATGTAGCATTTTTAAGACTGGCGACAAAAAAAGAGGCTTTTGTGAAAGCGGTGATATGCAATACTACAGCCTTAGCGGATTTAGAGCAGGCAATCCGGATTATATCCGAGGTTAATCAGAATATACCTTTTATCCTCCAGCCTAATACATTCCAAATCAATATCTCGCTGATGAATAAGATTCAAGGATTTAAGGATTTTTCCCTTAGGTCATTGTCTGATGTAAGAATTGTGCCTCAGATGCATAAATTAGTGGGGGCAAGATGAGTAAGTCCAAGTCTGATTACGCAGGATTACAGAAAAATATCAGAAAGCTAAAAACTCCTGCCATTGAGGTTTGGCAGAACAAATACCCGGATAAGAAATATACTATAAATCTTGAGATTCCTGAGTTTACTTGTATCTGTCCAAAGACAGGCTTGCCTGACTTCGCCATAATTAGAATAGAATATTCACCTGATAAATATTGCATTGAACTGAAGTCTCTTAAGATGTACACAATATTCTACCGTAATCTTGGGATATTTCATGAGCACGTGGTAAATAAGATACTCGAGGATTTAGTAAAGGCTTGTCAGCCGCGCTCTCTTAAGGTTACGGGTGAATTTAATCTGCGCGGAGGGATTAAGACTATAGTAACCGCGGAGTATAAAAAATGAGAAAGTTAAATTCAGCAGTTATCAAAAAGGCAATAGCCGAGCTTTGCATTAAGGCAAATACACAGTTGCGCCCTGATGTTTTGGCAGCATTAAAGAGAGCTTACCAAAGAGAAAAGAAAATCAGGGCAAAGGACATTTTAGGAGCAATTATCAAGAATGCCGCTCTTGCCAGAGGGGAAGGCTTAGCAATATGTCAGGATACAGGCATGCCTTGTATTTTTGTAGAATTGGGAAGTAGTCTAAAAATTGTGGGCAATCTAAACGCAGCGATAAATAAAGGTGTCGAGTCTGGCTATAAAAAGGGATATTTAAGGAATTCGGTGGTCAATCACCCATTATCAAGAAACCGGCTGGGGTATAAGCCAGTAATTATTCATCTTGATTTGGTTAAGGGTAGTAATTTAAGGCTAACTGTTTTACCCAAGGGCTTTGGCTGCGAGAATAAAACAAAACTTAAGATGTTTCTTCCCACTGCTGGCATTGATGAAATAAAGCAGTTTGTCGTTGATAGCGTAGGAGAAGCGGGACCTGATGCCTGCCCGCCTTATATTGTAGGAGTAGGAATCGGTGGCACAGCAGATTTTGCCTGCTTATTAGCCAAGAAGGCATTACTGAAAAATATCAAAAATCAAACATCCAAAATTCCCAAATTAGAGAAGGATTTATTATCTGCGATTAACAGGTTACATATCGGCCCTATGGGCTTAGGAGGAAGGGCGACTTGTTTAGGGGTAAATATTAAGACGCATCCTACGCATATTGCCGGTCTGCCAGTAGCAGTAAATATCAGTTGTCATGCCTTAAGAAGCGCAACTAAAAAATTATGAAGCAGATCAACACTCCTTTTGAAAATAAACAAATCACCAGGTTAAAAGTAGGCGATAGAGTTTTCTTGACTGGGGTTATTTATACTGCTAGAGACCAGGCACACAAAAGACTATGCGAACGTATAAATCAAAAAAAAAGACTGCCAATAGATTTAGGCAAGCAGATAATTTATTATTGTGGCCCGACGCGTACACCAAAAGGAAAGATTATTGGTTCCTGCGGCCCAACCACGAGTTCGCGTTTGGATAAATTTAGTCCTCTCTTGCTTAGGGCAGGATTATCTGGCATGATCGGTAAAGGCAATCGCTCAAAAGAGGTAATCAGGGCAATAAAAAAATACCATGCGGTTTATTTCCTGGCCTATGCTGGTTGCGGCGCCTTGATTTCTAGTTATATTAAAAAGGTTAAATTAGCGGCTTATCCAGAACTCGGCCCAGAGGCAATATACCGCTTAGAGGTAAAGGAATTTCCCCTAATTGTGGGAATTGATAGCAAAGGAAGAAGTATATAAAAAGGATGTTCGTATGTTAGAGGTCAGAGATTTATTTGTGGAAGTTGAAGGCAGGCAAGTGCTAAAAGGGATTAGCCTTAAAATTGAGCAGGGCAAGACCTATGCGCTTTTAGGGCCCAATGCCAGCGGAAAAACCAGTTTGCTTATGTCAATCATTGGCATGCCTCAATATAAAATAATCAGCGGCAGGATAATTTTCCAAGGAAAAGATATTACCCGCCTTGCCTTAAATGAGCGGGCAAGATTAGGTATTGGGATAATGTTTCAGAAACCGCCTCAGGTGCGGGGAGTTAAACTACGCAAAGTCTGCGATATGCTTTTGTCTGATGGAAATAAGAAAAAATCAGAAGTATTTGCCCAAGGCTTAGGCCTGAGCGAGCATTTAGAGCGAGATTTAAATTACGGATTTTCTGGCGGAGAACTAAAGAGATCAGAGTTATTTCAGTTGCTTTGTCAGAATCCCGAATTGATTTTACTTGATGAGCCGGAATCAGGAGTAGATTTAGATAATATCTCTCTGGTGGGGCGCACGATTAATGAACTTTTGCATCCGGACAAGAATGGAAACCCAGCAGCGATTATCGTCACCCATACTGGGTATATCTTACAATATATCCAGGCAGACAAAGGTTATGTATTACTGAATGGAAAAATAATCTGCGAAGGGCATCCGCTCGATTTATTTAAGGGAATAAAAAAGCATGGTTATGAGAGGTGTACTGAATGCAAGCTGAGACAAAGGCGAAAGCCGAAGCGAGTAAAGACAAAATAGCTAAATTTGGTCCGGATATTGATATTGCCCAGTTCGCTGAAGCTCAGGAAAGGCATGATATAAGTTCCTTATCTGCTTTATCGCCAGAACTGCTGCGTGCTGCGCAAGGCGTGGGCATTGAGTTAAAGGAGGAGGCGCGTGCAGGCACATTTGTACAATTAGACCATAGCGTAATCTATCAAAGAATTCAAGACTCATATGCTGGACAGGCAGAGATTATGAGTATTACTGATGCACTAAATAAATATCCTGAAATAAAAAATAAATATTACTGGCGGGCAGTTTCAGTAGATACGGATAAATATACTTCCTATGCAGAGGTAAATCCTATGCACGGTTATTTTATCCGCGTATTTAAAGGCAGCAAACTTAAGCGGCCGATTCAATCCTGTCTCTTATTGCAGGAAAACCAAACCTTGCAGAATGTGCATAATATCATTGTTATTGAGGAGGGTGCTGAGGTACAGATAATCACTGGCTGTAGTATTGCTCCCAAGGTTAAGCAGGGTTTACATATCGGAATTTCTGAGTTCTTTCAGGAAAAACACAGTAAACTTACCTTTACTATGATTCATAATTGGGCAGAAGAGTTCCATGTGCGCCCGCGTTCGGCAGCGATACTCGAGGAAGGGGCAATCTTTACCAGCAATTACATTTTGCCTCGCGCAGCGCGTTCAATCCAGATGTTTCCCTCTGCTTATTTAAAGGGTAGAGATTCAGTCGCTAATTTTAATTCTTTACTTTGGGGCTTGGGCGAATCTTATATTGATGTTGGCTCAAAGATAATTCTTGAAGGCGATGGTTCGCGTGGCCAGGCAAATGCGCGCTCAATCTGTTATGATCGGGCCCAGATTTATGCGCGGGGAATACTGCATGCCAAACACGATAACACTCGCGCGCATCTTGATTGCCGGGGGATACTTTTTTCTAAAGAGGGTAAATCATTTGCCATTCCTGAACTGATTGCTGATAAAGCCCCAGGCAGCACTCTTTCTCACGAGGCAGCCATTGGTCCGATTAATGAGGAAGAGATACATTATTTGATGAGTCGTGGATTGAGCCGTCAGGCAGCAATTGCTATGATTGTTAAGGGCTTTGAGGATGTTTCTATACTCGGTCTAGCGCCTGAATTGGAAGCATATGTTTCTCGGATTATGGAATTAACCCAGAAAGAGGCATTATAAAATTAGGAAGGAGCAGACGCTAATGAGAGGCGATGGCCGCAAGTTGAATCAGATTCGCAAGGTCAAGATTGAGCGTAATTATATTAATTACGCAGAAGGCTCTTGTTTTATTGAGTTAGGTAAGACCAGAGTTATTTGTACTGCTTCAGTTGATGAGTCTGTTCCTTCTTTTTTAAAGGGTACTGGCACTGGCTGGATTACTGCTGAGTATGGGATGCTTCCCCGCTCTTGTCAGATCAGGGTTTCTCGCACTAAAAATTCTGGACGCACCTATGAGATACAGAGATTAGTAGGAAGGTCTTTGCGGGCAATAGTCAAGATGCAAGATTTAGGCGAGCGTACAATCTGGCTTGACTGTGATGTAATCCAGGCAGACGGAGGAACGCGCACTGCCAGCATTACTGGTAGCTTTATTGCCCTGGCTGACAGCTTGGTTAAATTAAGAGATAAAGGCATTATTCAATCAATACCAATTAAAGACTTTGTTGCTGCAATTAGTGTAGGGGTAATTAATAATCAATTGTGCGTGGATTTGACTTATGAGGAGGATTCTCGCGCTGAGGTGGATATGAATGTAGTGATGACTAGTAAGAGAGAGTTTATTGAGATTCAAGGTACAGCAGAAAGAAATCCTTTCAATAAACAACAGATGGATAAACTCTTGGAATTAGCCGAGATAGGGATTACCGATTTGATTGAAATCCAGCGTAACTTATTAAAGGGTATACTGTGAGCAGTAAGCAAAAAAGCATTGAACTGGTAGTAGCCAGTAGAAATGAGAAGAAATTTAAAGAGATAAAGCAGATACTCAACGGATTAAATCTTAGAATTATTTCACTGCGTGATTATCCCCGCGCACCCTATATTCATGAGAATGGAAAGACCTTTAAAGAGAATGCCATAAAAAAAGCAACCCGTATTGCACGCTTTACTAAAAAATTGACCCTGGGAGAGGATTCAGGACTTGAGGTTGCTATTTTAGGGGGGAAGCCAGGAATACGTTCTTCTCGGTTTTCCGGCAAGCATAAGAATGATTTAAGGAACAATCTTAAGCTACTTAGCTTATTGGATGACCTACCGCTGGCTAAACGAAAAGCCCGTTATGTCTGTAGCGTTGCCCTGGCTGATGAGCAGGGTTTATTATTGGGCGTGGTTGAAGGTTATTGCTCTGGTTTAATTGATTTCAAGTTACGCGGCTCTTTTGGTTTCGGATACGATCCTTTGTTTATCATCCCTAAATATAAAAAGACCTTTGCCCAATTGGGACCGCGGATTAAGCATCGTATAAGTCACCGTTTTCGTGCTCTTAAAAAAGCAAGGGGTATAATTTTAAAATATTTATACTGAGGTTTGAGAATGCAAAATCCTGCTGAGGGAAGAAAAATATTTGAGTTGGTTTCAGAGATCTGCAGCCAGATCGATTCTATTTTAGATATTGACCAGTTAATTGTTCTTTTTGCACAAAAGATAGGAGAGGTATTTAAGGCAGAGCGGGTGTCTTTTATGCTTTTAGACCGGGCAAAGCAAGAATTATCAATTAAAACATCTTGCGGCTTGAGTTATTGGGCAGATAGTTCAAAGATGCAATTGGGTGAGATGTTTGGTGGCTGGGTAGCCCAACAGGGCAGGCCGTTATTAGTCAAAAATGTAGAAACCGAATTCCCTGATTTATCAAAGAAAAGATTATCACGCTATAAGTCTAAATCATTTGTGATTGTTCCGATAGAGATAAAAGATGGAGTGCTCGGCATATTAAATTTAACCGACCGAAAAAATAGCGATATTTTTACTGAAGATGATTTGAAGGTTATTAACTTCCTTTGTCGTTATTTTGCTTTACGGGTAGAAAATATCAAATTATTAAATAAGCATTCTGAGCAGATAACTGTAGATATTCTAACCGGGTTATTTAATCATCGTTATTTTCAAGAGCAGTTAACCGAAGAAATTTATCGCGCCGAACGCTACCGTCATCCCTTGAGCTTGCTTATGCTAGATATTGATAAATTCTATTGGTATAATCAAAACTACGGTTATTCTGCAGGTGATAGCGCCTTAAAGCAGATCGGCAGGTTAATAAAACAGAATATACGCCGAATTGATTTAGCTGCACGTTATGGTCCGGAGGAATTTATGGTGATTCTGCCCAATACTCGGTTAAAACAGGCTATTTTTGTAGGAGAGAAGATTAGGGAGACAATCGGATATTCTGTGTTTACTGATGATAGATCCTCCTCATTAGGAATGGAAAGACTAACCGTAAGTGTAGGCGTGGCTGAATACAGAATTGGGTTGACCAAAGATGAATTAATTAGCCGCCTGGTTAAAGCCTTGTTAGAAGCCAAGCAAAAGGGAAAGAACTGCGTCTGTGCATCTAAAACCAGATGACTTGTCTGCACGTTACTCTACAGCATTAACAACCTTTTCATTATTCACGACGTAATTCATTAAATTTAATATTTCAAATATCTATGAAGCTGTCTATTATAATCCCGACTTATAATGAGGAACTGACAATTGAGCAGTTAATACGACTTGTTGAATCGGTTTCCTATCCAATTGACCATGAGATTATAATTGTTAATGATGCCAGTACAGATAGCACCCTACAGAAAGACATTTTAAAACAAATCAGCAAAGATTATGTTAAATTACTCAATAACCGTGAGAATAAAGGCAAGGGCATCTGTATAAGTCAGGGGATAGGATCTGCAACGGGAGATATAATAATAATCCAAGATGCCGACTTAGAATATAATCCCCAGGATATACCAAGGCTAATCCAACCGATAATAAATGGAGAAGCAGAAGTAGTGTATGGAAGCCGCTTTCTAAAAAGTAAATATCCTTATGGCATGGCATGGCCGAATTATATTGCTAACAAATTTCTTACCCGCCTGACTAATCTCTTATATCGCACAAATCTTACGGATATGGAAACCTGCTATAAGGCAATTAAAGCCAATGTAATTAAGAATATTAGACTAAGAGCAAGGAGATTTGAATTTGAACCTGAACTTACTGCCAAGATTGTCAAAAGAAAAATCTCAATATATGAATTACCCATTTCTTATAGGGGCAGGGGTCTTAAACAGGGTAAAAAAATTAAGCCCAAAGATTTCTTTATTGCTATTCAAACACTGCT
>JASFIK010000035.1:0-10472 GCA_050122705.1 Candidatus Omnitrophota bacterium
TTATGCTCACGGGAGAGTTTAGCTGCCTTTGTATTGTAGCAGAGCGCAGCACGAATTCCCGGTAATCTATTCGCGACAATTGAATTACCAATCCCGGTCTTACATATAAGAATACCCCTGCTGAAATTACCCGAGGATACCTGATAAGCAAGACTATAGGCAATCTGCGGGTAATCACAACGCTTCAGCGAATAAGTACCCAAATCCTTAACCTCAAAGCCTAAACTCAACAGATATGATTTCAGGCTCTGTTTAAGCCTAAATCCTGCATGGTCACTTCCGATGATAATTCTTTTCATAATAACTTTATTATTCGCTCTACTGCCTGTTTAATTATTGAAAATGTATATTCGTGAAATTCAAGTAGTCTGCCAATAGGATCCTGTATATCTAGTAATCCATCTTCTATTTTAGCAAATTCTTTCAATAAGAAAAGTTTGGTTTTGGCCTCAGGAACCATCGCCAAAATCTTCTCCTCATGCATCTTTTCCATCACCAGAATGATATCCGATTTCTTAATCATTAAGCTGGTCACCATCGAAGATATGTGAGCCCCTACATCCATACCCTCTTTTTCTAAAATCTGCTTTGTTTCAACGCTCGCTCCCAGATTAGAAAGACCTAGGGTTCCTGCAGAAATAACCTGGACATCATTACGCTTAATCTCCTTAAGTCGCTTTTCTAAAAATGCCTTGGCCATTACTGAACGGCAAGAGTTACCCGTACAGACAAAAAAGACAATCTTCTTCTGGGCGGTTTCATCGATTTCCTCTTTACTTAATGCTCCTAACCGCTGGATTCGATAGGGTGTTTGGGTTAAATCAACCACCGAGGATTCAATGCCAATCCGGGCACTACCCCCATCTATGGCTATATCCACCTTATCTCCTAAGTCCCTCATTGCCTCATCAAAATTTTTCGGTGCCGGTCTTCCTGATAAATTAGCTGAAGGCAAAAGTAATGGACCGCCTACCGCAGCAATCAATTTTAAAGCAATATTATTATCTGGCACACGCAAGCCCACTGTCCCACCACTTGCCCCGGGCAAAATCAAAGTTAAAGGTCCAGGCCAGAACTTATCGATTAACTTACAGGCTAACTTGTTTAGGCAATTGGTAAAATCCTCTGCCCGTTCTTTATCGTCAATATGCAGGGAGAATGGTTTATCCTTTGGTCTTTGTTTTATCTTGTGCAGCTGATCAATCGCCTTTAGTTTCCTTAAATCAGCAGCCACGCCGTAAACTGTTTCCGTAGGAATAATTACCAGACCGCCATTGCGCAGGGCTTTAGCGGCTATCTTAATTTTCCCCTCTTCTGGTTGTTGAGGGTTTATCTTAAGAATACGCGTCCTCATCTTTATCTTTACTTAACCGGCCTGGCTAATCTTCTTTTAAAAGTAAGTAATTTACTAGCTATTCTTTTATCGTGGAGAGCAAGTATTTGTAAGGCAAATATCGCAGAATTTCGTGCCCCGCCCTTACCAATTGCCATACACCCTACCGGAACGCCTGCCGGCATCTGCACTATCGATAATAACGAATCCAGGCCTTTTAGGCTCTTGGTTTCTACTGGTATTCCGATTACTGGCAGGTGGGTATGCGCGGCGATTACCCCGGGTAAAGCAGCAGCCTTACCGGCAGCAGCAATAAAAATCTTAATCCCCCCTTGGCTTGCCTGTTTTACATAACTTGCTAATCTTTCTGGCATACGGTGGGCAGATAAAATCTTAACCTCAAAACTTACCCTAAATTCCTTAAGTAAATTTATTGCCTCTTCCACTGTTCCTAGATCTGACTTGCTGCCCATAATAATGCTAATTAATTTTTTCATAATCACTCCATTTTTTGTTACTCAGTCTTTGATATTGCCCGGGAACCGATATCCTTTCGATAATGCATCCCTTGAAATTGAATCTTTTCCACTGCCTGATAGGTGCATTCAATTGCCTCTTTTATAGTATTGCCTAATCCGGTAACCCCCAAAACCCGTCCCCCATTGGTCACCAGCTGCGTATCAGTCTTCTTTGTGCCGGCATGAAAAACTACTATGTCAGCCATCTGCTCAGCTTGTTGTAAACCGGTAATCTCTTTACCCTTCTCGTATTTATCCGGATAACCTCCTGAAGCGCAAACCACACAAACACAAGAACGCCTGTCCCAAATTAATCCACTGCGTTTATTTTTCCATTGACTTAATCCATCTTGCGCAGTTGCTAACATTACCTCAACCAAATCAGAATTAAGCCGCGGCAATATTGCCTGGGTCTCTGGATCGCCAAAACGCACATTGAACTCAAGAGTCTGAGGACCTTGCGAGGTAATCATAACCCCGCAATAGAGTATACCCTTATAAATTATCTCCTCGGCAACCAGGCCTTTAATTGTCGGATAAATGATTGTCTCTATAATCTGGTGGTTAAGCCTGTCGTTTACTACCGGAGCCGGTGAATAAGCACCCATGCCGCCGGTGTTTGCCCCCTGGTCAAAATCATTAATCCGTTTATGGTCCTGACTGGAGGCCAAAGGAACAACCTCTCGAGAATCAGTAAAAACAATTATCGATGCCTCTTGCCCCTCCAGGCAATCCTCGACAATTATCTTTTCTCCTGCCTGACCAAAGACTCTCTGACGCATTATGTAGTCTACTGCCTTTTCTGCCTCCTCTATTGTTTTACAAACAACCACTCCTTTACCAGCAGCCAATCCATCTGCCTTGATCACGCATGGCACTCCCCTTTGATTTATGAATTCGACTGCCTCCTGAGGATTATCAAATATGCGGAAGTTGGCAGTCGGCACTTGATACTTATTCATTAACTCCTTGGAAAAGACCTTGCTGGATTCTAATCTGGCTGCCTTCTGGGTAGGGCCGAATATCTTTAGTTTGGATTCCTGAAACTGATCAACAATACCTGAAGCCAGGGGCGCCTCAGGACCGACTACGGTTAAATCAATTTTCTCTCCCAGCGCAAAATCCCGTAATCCGGATAAGTCATCTGCTTTTATATCAATACACTCGGCCAGTCCGGCTATACCGCCATTACCGGGGGCAGAAAAAATTTTATCTACCAATTTTGATTGTGCAATCTTCCAAACCAGTGCATGTTCCCTACCGCCTGAGCCAATAACTAAAACTTTCATCGTATCCCTATATAATCACTACCTCTTTCTTGCCTTTAGTTATCCTGCCAATCACCCAAGAATCCAGATTAAATCGGGTGAGTAATGATTTTACCTTTGCCTCTATCCCCGACTGTACAACTAAAACCATACCCACGCCCATATTAAAGGTTCTATACATCTCGTCTTCAGGAACGTCGCCCTTATTTTGAATAAGTCTAAAAATTTTAGGCACCTTCCAGGAATTATTATGAATCTCGGCATTAAGATTATCGGAAAGAATGCGGCTGACCTTACCATAAAACGCACCGCCGGTAATATGGGCAATACCTTTTATCGCCAATCGATTATTGCTATTCGCTAATCTTAATAAAGACAGTACTGGCTTAACATAGATTCTTGTAGGTTTTAGCAGCTCGTGGGCATAGTGCTTTAACTCATTTCTCGTAAATACCTTTCTGACTAAAGAGAAACCATTAGAGTGTAAACCATTAGACTGGATACCGACTAAGACATCTCCGGCTGCAATCCGGGAGCCGTCAATGATCCTTTTTTTCTCTACTGCCCCCACGCAAAATCCGGCCAGGTCATATTCCCCTTCCTTATACATCCCGGGCATCTGGGCCGTCTCTCCGCCTATTAAAGAACAGCCTGCCTGGATACAGCCGTGGTTTACCCCCCTGACTATATCTACCAAAATATCTGAATCCAGTGTACTATAACCTATATAATCGAGGAAAAACAGGGTTTCTGCGCCAGTGCAGAGAATATCGTTAACATTCATTGCCACGGCATCAATGCCGACAGTATCATGCCGATTAACCAAAACCGCAATCTTAAGCTTTGTGCCTACGCCGTCACTGGAAGAAATCAGCACTGGGTTCTTATACCTTTCCTTGGGGAAGGCGAAAAATCCGCCAAAACTGCCAATCCCCTTAATCACCTGGGAACTGGCTGATTTACCTGCCAAAGATGCAATACGGGATTTTAAGAGACTGGCCTTCTTAATATCTACGCCAGCTTTCTTATAGGTAAGCATAATTTACCTCCTGAGTTTCGCCGATTAGACCTCTTCTGACGCCTTCCCGAAGAAAGATTGATTCGAATACTGTTTATCTTCGATTTGAATTGTAAAATCTCTTAATTGTGGATACAACCTGTTCAGCAGTATCGACTATAGTGAAAATGTGAAGGTCGGATTTAGATATACAGCCTCCCTTAAGAACCATCGCCTTAAGCCAAGCTAATAAGCCCTTCCAATAGCTACTACCTACCAATACTACCGGGAATTTTTCCACCCGCAGGGTCTGAATAAGATTGAGGCTCTCAAATAATTCATCCATAGTCCCAAACCCGCCAGGAAAGATAACAAATGCCTTGCCGTATTTAAGAAACATAACCTTGCGGCAGAAAAAATAATGGAACTCAAGAAGCAAATCCACGTATTTATTTGCTTTTTGCTCTTCCGGAATCTGAATATTTAAACCAATGGATTTACCCCTTGCCTTTCTGGCTCCTTTATTAGCTGCTTCCATTATTCCCGGACCACCTCCAGTAATTATAGCATAGCCCTCCTTGCTTAACAAATAGGCAGTCTGGGTAGCCAGCTTATAATATTTATCCTTTGGCTTAAGGCGAGAGGAGCCAAAAATTGAAATTGCCTTACCCACCTGAGATAATGTCTCAAACCCCTCAACAAACTCTGCCATAATACGGAACACCCGCCAGGTTTCCTCTTTAGTAAAATCTTCCTTTCTTATTTTCTTTTGCCTCATACCCATATTTTATAAACCTGCCTTTTTGAAAATTTTATTAACATGGCGCAGATAATAATTTAAATTAAATATCCTCTTAAGATCCTGGGCGTTCAGAAACTTTAGAATCTCCTTATCATCCAAAAGCGCCTCCCTAAAATCCTGTTTATGCTGCCAGCTCTTCATTGCCGAGCGCTGAACCAGATCATAGGCCTTAGTTCGCTTAAGCCCCCTCTGCATCAGTTCCAGCATTACCCTCTGGGAGAAAATCAGACCGCGTGTATTAACCAAATTGCTCATCATATTCTCTGGGTAAACGATTAATCCCCTGATCACCTCAATAAATTTATTAAGCATGTAATCCAAGGCAAGACAGGAATCAGGGAATATAACCCTTTCTACTGAGGAATGACTGATATCGCGCTCATGCCATAGGGCGACATTCTCCAAACCCGCCAGAGCGTTACTGCGCAGTAATCTGGCTAGTCCGCAGATACGCTCGCAGATTACCGGATTTCGCTTATGCGGCATTGCTGAAGAGCCCTTTTGTCCTTTACGGAACGGCTCCTCAACCTCTAACACCTCGGTTCTCTGTAAATGGCGAATCTCGGTAGCAAACTTTTCCAAGGAAGCCCCGATCAGACTGAGTACAATTAAAAACTCAGCATATACCTCGCGCGAGACTACCTGAGTAGCAGGGATAGGTCTTAATTTGAGTTTTCGCAAGACATATGATTCGATATTCGGCTGTGTGTTTGCATAGGTGCCTACTGCTCCAGAAATCTTGCCCACCGCAACATTCTTGGCAGCTATCTCTAACCTTCTTAAGTTTCTCCTAGTTTCATCATACCATAAAGCAAGTTTCAGGCCAAAGGTAGTTGGCTCAGCGTGTATCCCGTGAGTCCGGCCAATACAAGCAGTATCCTTATACCTTCTTGCCTGGCGGGATAAAACCTTGATCAAGCTTGATAAATCCCCAATTAAAATATCGGCTGCCTGTTTTAATTGAACTGAGAGGGTCGTATCTAAAAGGTCGGATGAGGTGAGGCCTAAATGCAGGTATTGCGCGTCCCTACCTAAATTCTGGGCCAGATTAGTAACAAAGGCAACAATGTCGTGATGGGTCTTTCTTTCCAGCTGCTTGATTGTATTGAGATTAAATTTCGCTCTTCTTTTAATACGCTGATAAGCAACAGCCGGTATCTGTTTGGTAAGCGCCTTTTGCGCCTCACAAACCAGTACTTCAATATCACGCATTATCCTGAATTTATTCTCCTCCCCCCAGATGCTTGCCATCTTTGCTAAGCTGTACCTTTCAATCATTGCTAATCTCCTTTTTAGGAATTTTATTATAGCAGAAATAAAAACTTATCGCAAATAAAATAAATCACCCTAATTTAGAAAAGATTAAACTTTCTGGTAAGTAATGGTATAATATGCTCTAATGAGACTAAAACCAGAACAGAAAGAATACATTCTGGAGAATATTAACAAGAAATCTATCCAGAAGATTTCCCAGGTCTTAAATCTAAAAGAAAGGAAGATAAAAAAGTTCCTGCAGAAATATAGAATCGATAAAAGGCAGATATCCCCTCAAACGAAAATTGGCAACTCTACCAATAAACGCAGCCTATTTGTATCTGCCGTCTTGATAATCATCTTAGGGTTAGCTGTCTATGCCAACTCCCTTAATGGTAAATTTGTCTGGGATGATGACGTCTTGATAAGGGATAATGTATACATAAAAAACTGGTCCCATATTCATGATATTGTTACTAAGGATATAGGAGCTGGGGCGGGAAGGCAATATAACTCCTACCGTCCTCTCCAAATACTAACATACGCAATCGATCACTCTCTATGGGGATTAAATGTAAAGGGTTACCACCTTACCAATATCCTGCTGCATATCCTAGCTGCCTTAAGTATCTACTGGCTGATTAATCTCCTTTATGGCGACAGGTTACTTTCTCTACTTATCAGCGTCTTTTTTGTAATTTATCCTCTTCATACCGAGGCAATCGCATATATTTCTGGCAGGGCAGACCCCTTGGTTTTATTCCTTATGTTGGCCTGTTTTATTCTGTATATTAAACATAGCTATTCAAAGAACATAATCCTGTACCTGTTGATGCTATTAAGCTTTACATTAGCTCTGCTATCCAAAGAAAATAGCCTAATCTTGCCGGTGTTGCTATTGCTTTACCATCATGCCTTTAGAAAGAAACTTGAGGTTCTAAGTTTCTTATCTATAGCAAGTATCGGCCTCGTCTATATTGTATTACGCTCAACAGTCTTGAATTTTCTATTACCTAATATGTCCTGTCCAAGTGCGCTATTCGAAAGGATGCCAGGATTCCTTGTGGCTATAGCCAATTACGCCCGACTTATCTTCCTGCCCTTTAATCTACATATGGAATACGGAAATAAGCTATTTAAATGGACGGACCCCAGAGCAATTCTGGGTATGATAATCTTATTTTCGCTGTTAATCTGTGCGTTTAGGAAGAGAAAAACCAATCAATTAGTCTTCTTCTCTATCTCCTGGATGTTCATCACCCTCATGCCTCAATCCAATCTCTTGCCGATTAATGCCTATATGGCTGAGCACTGGCTGTATCTACCATCAATAGGTTTCTTCATACTCCTGGCCAAAGGCTTAATTTATATATACCAAACCAAACGATTGCGGATTCTGGCAATAGTTCTTATTGCTGGTCTGTGCACCTTTTATTCCTACTTAACCATCAGACAGAATGTTTATTGGCGAGAACCTATAGTCTTTTATGAGAGAACTTTAAAATATGCTCCTGATAGTCCAAAAATCCACAATGACCTGGGTAATATTTATAGCACTACCGACAAAAAGCAAAAGGCCATCGCCTCATATAAGAAAGCAATAGAACTAAATCCCGCATTTACAAATGCATATTATAATCTTGGCTTCATATACCACACCCTCAGCAGAAAACAGGAGGCAATAGACTTATATAATAAGACAATAGCCATCGACCCAAATTATGCACAGGCATATTATGGTCTGGGTTACATATATGCGGCGGATAACAAAAATAAAGAAGCAATAGCAATGTATAAGAAGGCAATAGAAATCTACCCGGAGTACGCAAATGCATACAATAATCTTGGCCTCATATATAACACCCTTAACCAAAAACAAGAAGCAATAGACTTATATCAAAAAGCGATAAAATTCAACCCTGGTTATGCTGAGGCGTATAATAACCTTGCTGCCGCATACTATGACATCGGTAATCCGCAGGAAGCAATAGCTTTATTAAAAAGAGCGATAGATAATAACCCAAATTATGCGCTGCTGTATCATAATCTCGCTAAGATGTATGCGATTACTGGTAATGATGATTTAGCAATAAGGATGTATAAACAGGCAACGGCAATTGACCCAGACAATTCAGCTATATATGAGCGCGAGCTTGCCGCTCTCTACAACAAGGTTTTAGAAAAAGATGGATTTGAATCAGATAAGCAACCGCAAAAGACTCAAGCGGAGTCTTTCTTTCAAGCCGGGGTTGGTTATGGAATGCAGGGAAAACATAGGGAAGCTATTGCCGAATTTAAGAAAGCAATTGAGGCAGACCCTGATTTTATTGGCGCTTATATCAATTTGGGTAATGCCTATATGCAACAAGAATCTATTGATCAAGCTGTAGAAGTTTATAAAAAGGCAATCCAGATAGACCCGGGAATTAACAGTAGCCTGGCCTATCTAAACCTGGGTGCAATATATACAAACATAAAAAAAGATTATGATCAGGCAGTTGAATATTTACAAAAGTATGTCGAGCTAAATCCAGATACCCAAGAGTCTAAGGCAATACAGGAACGAATTCATCAATTAATATATTATATATTACAAAATCAGGGAAATAAACCTGCTGTGGAGGATTAGGATTTAAGCAGGTTAATTAAAGGTCGGTTTAAGGTAAAGCTTTTGGTTTGCCAAGAGGCGCAAATTTCTTTCTTGTTTCTGTTCCAGAGATAATAATAAGTCTCCCATCCAGATACAGGTCCTTGACGACTAACCCAGGCAGGATTTTTTTGATACTGGTATATCCCATCAGGATAAACCCCTTGTGCCACTGCCTTCCAAGTCCAATAAGTCCAGTGAAATCGCAATTGTTTAAATAAAGTCAAGGTATCTCTAAGCCAATTAAGCTCCCTATGGCAATAAATGCAGCGACTATTCTGACCAAATTCGCCTACGTATATGGGCACAGACCATCTCTTTTTTAAGCGATAATATTTATCTAAAACCTGCCTTAGGTTTGCCTTTGAAAAATACTCTTTACCCATTTTTCCCGGATAACGCAGGTTTCTTACAAAGCTAAAGATAAACTCTAAGGGTGTGTAAAAATGGATGCTGTAAACCATATTTTCATCCCCGGGCTTTCCCATAAATTCGATATCACGACCCCAGTTATTGCCCTCCAAAAAGACAATGTGATTCTTGTCAATCTCTCTGATTGCCTTAACTACTTGCTTATATAAACCAAGAATTATCTTCTGATTACTCCCTACTGCTTCATTTAACACATCATAACCAGCAATTGTAGTCTCCTGCTTAAACCGCTGGGCAAGAAACTGCCAGGTCTTGATAAACTGCATCTGGAATCTCCTCTCTTTCCAAAGCAGAGCTCCCCCCAGACTATCTGAATGCCAATCTTCATTTTGTGCTCCTGGAGCAGCATGCAAATCAAGTATTGCCCAGAGATGATATTTCTTACATAAATTCACTGCCTTTTCTAAATATCCAAACCCTTGTTTATCCTGAATTAAACGGAAATTAAAGGGAATCCTTACGCAATTAAAACCAAAATTTTTAATCAATGCAAAATCGGTCTCTTGAATAAAATTATTTCGGAAAAGACGGCTAAAATCAACAAGTGCGGTCTTGCCCTGCCTTATCGAAAACTGCTTCCTGAATTCCTGCTCAGGAACATTCCTTCCTCCCAGAATATACCCCTCCATCATCAGCCAACCGCCCAAGTTTACCCCGCGCAAGATAACCGGCCGCCCAGAAGCAGTAACTATGTCCTCACCTTTTACCTTAAGAAACATATGTTTTTAACCCCTCTTTCCTATATTTAAGGATGCTGCTAACATTTGGCAAATATCTTTGCCAATTATAACACTATAACCTCGAAATGGGAAATAATATTATTAATCTTGGAGGGTTTTAGGGAGAGTGGGAAGATGATTTAGACAAGATTATTTTGTTATCCTCGCCAAAATCTAAACCACCCTCCCACAAATCTTCTTCTATTTTTTTGGACCAGACAACTTTGGCCTGTTTATAGACAGGGCTAGTAAAAAGATAAGGAATCTTAATCATAATAGTTACTTGCTCATTTTCTTTAAGCCAGTGGTGTGTAACCACCCCACTTCCCCTGGGGCATAAATCTCTTAATATCGAAGGCTCTTCTCTGTTCTTGTCAATAATTAAACTGGCTGATGCATCCAATATGAATCTGTGATAAGACCTTCGGTAGGGCGAAGGATAATCTGCTTTCATCATTAAAACAAAACAGCAATCCCCCTCTTCTTTGGGGATTGCTGTTTT
>JASFIK010000036.1:0-10328 GCA_050122705.1 Candidatus Omnitrophota bacterium
TTCTTTTCCATAGAAAGATAAATATTAGCTGGGCTAAAACCTAAATCAATAAGCTTCATCGTGGTAAATTTCATCATGATTGGAGGTCCGCAAACCACTGAGACTGCCTGCTTAACATTGATCGGGAAGTCTTTTAATATTGTGGTCACCAAACCGACATTTCCTTTATATCCCTTATCAGCTGCATCCACGGTAGTTACTACATCGATTCTTTTTGACCATTGAGAAAGCAACTTAGGATACAATGTGTCGTGGGGGGTTCTTGCTCCATACCTTAATAATACCTTTTTGTATCGTTTAAGCTCAGAAAACAAACTCAACACCAGTGAGCGTAAAGGAGCTAACCCTACCCCTCCACCCACAATAAGAATCTCCCTGTCCTTGAATTCATCTAAAGGATAACCCTGACCATAAGGACCACGGATTCCCACATTGCTATTTTGCTTCAGAGAATGTAGCTGTTGAGTCAACCGTCCCACATTCATAATGCTTACCTCTAAGCGATCCTTTATATTCGGGTCAGATGAGGGAGTAAACGGCGCCTCACCTATGCCAGCTAAACCCAACTCAATAAATTGGCCGGTTTGAAAGCTAAAATCCTGTTTAGGCCTTAGGATGAGAGTTTTAATTGTCGGCGTCTCATCAATTATCTGCTCAACCACTGTTGGCAAAGGCTGATATATATTATACATTCTTTGCTAGGTCCTTTAATACCTCTCTGATATCAATCTTGGCTGGACAAGCCTCAATACACCTCCCGCACCCTTCACAAGCAGGCATACCTAAATTATCAATAAAGAAATCAAACTTCTTTTCAAAGCGATTCCTTAGTCGCTGTGCTCTTCTCTTTAAGGGATTCGCTCCTCCGGCAACGCGGGCAAAATTTGCATATTGGCAGGAGTCCCACACGCGTAGACGTGGAGATTGATTTCTCTCTTGAACATCGCTTAAAAGAAAACAATGACAAGTACAGCAGATAAAATTACACGCTCCACACTCAACACAGTCTAAACAAAAATCTTCCCAAATTCCGGAATTATATCCCTTCTTGATTATCTTCTGTAATATTTCTTTGGGAGGTAAGTTCTGCTTAGTAAGGTGGCGGTTTAATTCATCAATCAAACTCTGCCTTTTAGCGCTACGCGCACTAATCTGCGACTGTTTAGCCTGAATAAAATATCTCTGATACTTTTCAATAAGATTTTTACCCTTCTGGGAACCAACCTCAACCAGGAATCCATCGGTTAAAAGAGAAAGGTTTAAATCAAATCCTTCTGTAGGATGGGGTAAAACCTCGAGCGCCAGACAGAAACATACCTCTTTAAAACCAGTACAGTCACCAGAAATAAGGATGGTATTTTCTCTGCGTAGGTTATATAGCGGATCGACCTCAATACCCTGCTTAAAAACAAAATCCTGCACCTTTAGGGAATGTAAATCACAGTTTTTCAGTCCCGCCACCACAGTAGGGATTGGTTTTTCTAAAGTCGCAGGAGAAAGAAAATCCTCAGCTACCTTTTCCTTAGGGTAAAAGAAGAATGATTTTATGGGTTGGACTGTCCGGTAGGAATTAAACGAGAATTGCTCTGAATGCTTATCTTCTTGGTAGAGATAATCATCACCTTTTGCTTGAGGTAGGTATAGGCGAAAGGTCTGCTTAATTTTAGCGAGAAATTCTTTCCACTGAGGTGTCTGCGAATAATAGATTTCAGACATTAACTATGGGATATTTTACGGTTGGGGATTACAAATAAATTAAGCGTACCAATTTAACAAAAAGATTGAAATAGTATACTACCGGTGCTTATAAATGTCAATAAAATAATGCCCTTATAATATCGGTAAATACTTATTGGTTTCGTATTGAGTTACCTGAGCCTTATATTCGTCCCATTCCATCTTTTTATTACGGATGAAGAAATCGAATAGCTGTTCTCCCAATGCCTTCTTTACCAATTCTGACTTCTCGGTTAATTTAATCGCCTCAAGCAAGTCCTCGGGTAGAGCCTGAATCCTTGACTTTACCCTTTGCTGCTCAGTCATCTGATAAATATTATCGTTTGCTGGCGCAGGCAGAGGATATTTATTCTCTATTCCCTCAAGGCCAGCTGAGAGCATTGCTGAAAAGGCAAGATAGGGATTGCAGGCCGGGTCTGGGACACGATACTCAATACGCATTGATTTTTCTCTCCCCAATTTATACATGGGAACCCGGATTAATGCTGAACGATTCATGTGCGCCCAGCAAATATAAACCGGAGCCTCATAACCGACAACCAGACGCTTATAAGAATTCACCCATTGATTGGTTATTGAGGTAATCTCTGGGGCGTGCTTAAGCAATCCAGCAATAAAATACCTGGCAGTATTAGAAAGATTAAATTTGTCTTTCTTATCAAAAAAGGCATTGCTCTTACCTCGAAAAAGTGACTGGTGGGTATGCATGCCTGAACCATTTATGCCAAAGATTGGTTTGGGCATAAAGGTAGCATGCAATCCGCGCGATTGAGCAACCTCCTTTACCACCAATCGATAGGTCATCACATTATCTGCCATGGTAAGTGCGTCGGTATAGCGTAAATCAATCTCATGCTGACTGGAGGCAACCTCATGATGGCTATATTCAACAATAATCCCTAAATTCTCCAAAATCTCCACGGTTTGATGACGCACCTCCTGGGCAATATCCAAAGGAGTAAGGTCAAAATAGCCACCCCTATCCAGAATGATTGCGTTCTTGGGATTATTAAAATAAAAATACTCTAGCTCCGGACCAACATAATAAGTAAATCCCATCCTTTTTGCCCTGGCTAAGTTTTTCTTTAAGATATAGCGCGGGTCACCGGTAAACGGCTTTCCATCTGAGGTATAAATATCACAAAACATGCGCGCAACCGGCCGCTCCCTTGACTCCCAGGGAAGAAGAGCAAATGTGCTTATATCTGGTCTGGCAGTCATATCAGATTCTTCTATGCGGGCAAAACCCTCAATCGATGAACCATCAAAGCCCATACCATCGTCTAAAGCGCGTTTTAATTCATCAACTGTAATGGTAAACCCTTTTAAAAAACCCAATACATCTGTAAACCACAAGCGAATAAACTTAATCTTGTGTTTCTTAACCAATCTTATTACGTCCTGTTTTGTTTTTGGCTTCATTTTTTCACTCCCCCTAAAAACTTCTCTATCCTTACCAGTGCCTCTTTAATATTCTCATAACTTGAGGCATAGGATATCCGAATATAATCATTAAACTCCCTGCCAAAAGCAGTCCCTGGCACAACCGCTACCTTCTCTTTTTTAAGTAGCCTTTGTGCAAAATCCAAAGAATTAAGACCAGTATTTTTGATTGAGGCAAATACATAAAATGCCCCGTCTGGCTTGATGCACCTAAGTCCTAATCCATTTAGCCTATCCACTACCAGTTCCCTTCGCCTTTTGTATTCTCGCCTCATTTCCTCAACTGACTTCTTACCAGAATGCAACGCCTCACAAGCAGCCATCTGACTGGTAATTGGCACGCACATTATTGTATATTGATGGATTTTGGTCATTGCCGCGATTATCTCTTTCGGACCACAGACAAAACCCACCCGCCAGCCAGTCATCGCATAAGCCTTTGAGAATCCGCTCAGATATATCGTGTTATTTTTTGCACCCGAGAGTGTGGCAAAAGGCGTATGCTCAAAATCATAAGTCAAATCTCCATAAATCTCATCGGATACGCAGAGTAATTTGTTTTTTAAGATAACTCTTTTAAGCTGATTTAATTCCTTTTTAGTATAAGAAATGCCCGTAGGATTATTTGGGTAGTTTAAAATAACTGCTTTGGTTTTTTTATCAATGGATTTCTGGAGCATCTTAGGGGTAATCTTAAAGCCCTCTTTCCTGGTATGTATATATATAGGTATACCGCCTGCTAATTCGGTAACCGGTCCATAAGAAACATAGCTTGGGGTAGGAATCAATATTTTATCACCTGAGTTTATAATCGTACGCAGAGCCAAATCAAAGCCTTCACTTACCCCTACGGTTATCAGAATCTCATCCTCAGGGCAATACTCCAGGTTACATCTATTTTTCAAATAACGCGCTATACTTAGTCTCAATTTATAAAGACCCTTGTTTGAGGTATAGGAGGTAAACCCCTCCTCTAAAGAATATATCCCTGCCTCGCGTATCTGCCAGGGGGTAACAAAATCTGGCTCTCCTACGCCCAGGGATATTACCTCTTTCATTCCCAAGACTAAATCAAAGAATTGCCGAATGCCGGAAGGCTGTAGTTCATGTACCTTCTTAGAAATTATCATCTTTTTGCCAATTTTTGCGATTTGATTTTTAATACGATATGGCTATTCTCTTGTTCTCTTGCCTGGCCTTGAGAATCATGCCGTCTTCTTTGTATTTCTTTAACAGAAAGTGGGTGGTTGTTCCGCGCACATTCTCAAGAGGCGCAAGTTTCTCAGCTACAAAATTAGAAACCGTATGGATATTCTTGCCCTCCACTACCAATAATAAATCATAAGTCCCGGAAAGAAGATAGCAGCTCTTCACCTCAGGAAAAGAATATATCCTCTGAGCAATCTTATCAAAACCTAAATCCTTCTGGGGCGTTACCCTAACCTCAATAATTGCCCGCACTTCAGAATCATCCTCACGCACCAACTCCTTGTTAACGATTGTCTTGTAACCTAAAATCACACCCTGTTTTTCTAATTTCTTGATTTCCTTTTTTACTGAAGGGGTAGTTTTTCTTAACATCTTAGCAATCTCATCGGGCGAAATCCTAGCATTCTTCTCGAGAATCTCTAAAATCTCGTTCATATCTTCCCTCCTTCAATGAGCCCACAACTTACGGAGTCTGAAGGACGACATAAGTTGTTGGGGCGAATTGACCCCTGCCGCTTTTCTTCGCAAAGCGAAGCAGCAGGGGCAAATTCAATTGACAAACTTACGTTCACTGTCGTTCCGTAAGTTTGGATTTCATTTGATTATAACAAAAAAAAGCGGCTCCCACAAGCTATTTTAAGGGCCTATTTAGGTCTAGGATAAGCATATTTACGAGTAATTTATGAAGCGCACACTTAGAAACTTTTTGGCATTTGTCTGCGAGGAATTACGACGAACAAAGAGTACTGGTTTTGTACCTGTTGCACGAGAGTGAGGAGTAAACCGAAGCAGACGGCAAAAAGTTTCGTGCGCGAGTAAATTCCGAAGTCAAAATATGCTTTATTGCTTTAAAGGGGATTAGATTTTACAGATTTTGGGGGGCTGGCGTTTATGCTCTGATGCTTTAATCCGGGCTTTGACTTTATTCACCAGGCGCACTGGCTGAATCTGCCTCTGCTTTTTGGCGAGCCCTAAGAGTATATCATCGAGTTTGGCATAGCTAATCCCTAATTCGCCTTCATCAGTTTGTGCTGGCCATAGTCCAGCCGTGGGGGTCTTATCAATAATCTTGCCAGGTATATTTAAAGTCTTGGCTAATTCTTTTACCTGAGACTTTAATAAATCTCCCAAGGGAGCAATATCTTCTGCCCCATCACCATATTTGGTAAAATACCCCATTAGCATCTCTGACTTATTAGAAGTACCGCAAACCAGGTAGTTTAGTCGATTAGCAAAATAGTAAAGGGTTAACATTCTTAAGCGCGCCTTAAGGTTCCCGCGCACTAACTGATTTGCTTTGGGTAATATTTTTAAACAGGATTTATATACAGAACCTAAATCAACTGATTTAATCTTAATGTCCAGTTTCTTGGCAACTAAACGCGCATCAATTAAATCCTGCTTTTTGGTTTCACAGGGAAGAATCAGAGCCAAAATCCTTTTCTTTCCCAATGCCTTCAAGCATAAAGCAGCAGTTACTGAAGAATCCAGCCCGCCGCTTAAGCCAAAAACCACGCCCTTTGTCTTTGTCTGTCTTACCTGTTGCCTAATCCAATTAATGATTTTGGGTTGCATTTACTTTTTTGCGAATTTTATTAAACGCGGTAAAAGCTCTAAGCCGCGCATCTGGCCCAAAGATCCGAGCTTGGCTATCTTCTCAGAAAAAGCACTACTGCCATCAGGGGCAACATCGCTGCCCGAAATCAACAAGGGTACTGGATCAGCAGAGTGAGCGCGAATCTTACAGACTGTGGAATGGTCTGCGGTTACTGCGATAATCGCATCTTTAAAATCCATTTTCTTAAGCAACGGATTAAAAAAGAATTTATCAATTGCTTCGATACTCTCTTTCTTCTTTAAGAAATTACCGTCGTGGGCTGGCTCATCAGGACCCTTAATATGGATATAGAGACCGTCAAATTCACGGATTTTTCTTAGAGCGATCTTTGCCCAAATAGAATAATCCACACCTAAATCCCCGCAAGGAAGGGGTACTTCAACCACTTCTATGCCGGTTAATAGGGCAATGCCTTTTTCAACCGGCATCTGTACAAAAGAGCCAAATCTCAAGTTATATAACGATTTTACCGAGGGGAATTTAGGAAGGTGGTCGCCGGCATCACGAGATAGAATAATATTTGCCGGCAGTTTACCTTCGGTAATTCTCTTCTGATTAACCGCTGACTGAGATAAAGCCTGATGAGATTTTTGGGTAAACTGATTAAGTAAATCTGCTGATATCGCAGCCTCAGAAGAATCTTTACACTCGGGCATTGGCCGGGATTGTGAAACCTGATTTTCAAACTCCTCTTTGGCTATACCAAAAATCCCCTCTCTGGCATAAGCTGGATCTGTATTGGTTATCCAGCCAGAAAGATTCTTATTCTTATGGCGAATCACCAATACCCCCCGGTGCCCGATAGTATTCTTGAATTCAAAGGTTGCCTGAGAAAGGTCTACGCTTGAGTTAATCTCTTTGGCTAATGCGGTTGCCTCATCAGTAGTCAAATCCCTTCCTACCCTACGGTCAAGAATAGATTTTCCATCATTATCCACGGTCGCAAAATTTATGCGCAGAGCAAGATTACCTGGTTCTACCTTAAGACCTTCGGCAAATGACTCCAAAGGACCTCTGCCGGTATAATATTTTTTTGCGTCGTATCCCAGGAGACTGATTACCGCGATATCCGATTCAGGGGCAATACCTTTATCTACTGGATAGAGAATGCCGGTTTGCCCTCTCTGTGCTAACCCATCCATATGAAGAGTATTTGCCGCTTCCAAAGGAGTCTTATTATTTAATTCAGGAATCGGTAAATCCCCTAATCCATCAAGAACAATATAAAGAATTTTTTTCATCTTAACATCTGGTAAAACCGCACACACAGCACTTAACACAGCCTTCTTCGTGGCGTAAGGCACCACCGCAATCCGGACATACCCCTACAATATTGGAGATGCCGTGCTGTGGACTCTCTTGCAGATTCTGCTGTTGATTCTGATGTACACCCTGAGAAACAGAAACAGTTACAGGAACCTGGGCGCTAATTAATCTTCTCTCGATAACCCGAGCTAAAGCATCAGCACAAGAAAAGATGCGCACCCCCTTTTCCCAGGAAGGAGAAGGACAACGGATATTGCGTAACTGTTCAATTATTGATTTAAACTCAATGTTTGAACGCAGGGCAAGAGAGACTAAACGGCCAATTGCTTCTAATTGACTTGCTGCACAGCCTCCGGCTTTCCCCATCTGGGTGAAAACCTCAAAAGGCCTGTCCTGTTCATCTGAATTTATAGTAATATATAAATTTCCGCAACCAGTAGAAACCTTGGTAGTTGTACCTATAGTAACTTCAGGCCGCGGCCGAGGAAGAATTTTGCCTTCCAAGGCCTTAGACTCCCCCACTTCAGTCTCGACCTCCTTTTTGCCAGCAATATTAAGCACCTGTTCTTGGCGACTCTTATCACGATAAATGGTAATTCCCTTACATCCCAACTTATAAGCCAAGAGATAGCTCTTTCGTACATCCTCAATTGAAGCATCGTTAGGGCAATTAATGGTCTTACTCACCGCATTGTTTGTATACTTCTGGAACACTGCTTGTGTGCGAATATGCCATTCCGGAGAAATATCATGAGCAGTAGTAAATATACGCCTTACATCCTGTGGAATCTCTTCCATTTTCTGAATTGATCCAGTCTCAGCGATTTGCTCCATTAATTTCCGGCTATAGAAACCCCGCTCTCTTGCTACCTGTTCAAACATCGGCTCAACCTCAACAAGCTTATCATTATCCATAACATTACGATAATAAGAAATTGCAAATAAAGGCTCAATGCCTGAGGAGGTAGGCCCGGCAATGATACTAATTGTTCCGGTAGGCGCAATGGTGGTAAGGGTAGCATTTCTCAATCTTAAGCCGCGCTTTTCCCAAGTGCTATCACCAAAAGCAGGAAATACACCCTTTTGTCTGGCTAATTGTAATGACTTCTCCTTTGCCGCATTAAGTACAAAGGACATTAATTTATCAGCTAACGCAAGCGCCTCTTCGCTGTCATAGGGTATCCCTAATCTGATTAAAAGACTTGCCCAACCCATTACCCCTAAGCCAATCTTTCTGGTTAGTTTAGTAGCCTTTTCAATCTCAGGTAGGGGAAATCTGTTTGCATCAATCACATTATCCAGAAAATGTACTGCCAGACCAACTGCCTTACTTAACCTCTCCCAATCAACCTCATAGCCTGAATCTGTTTTTTTAACCATCTGCGCCAAATTGATTGAACCAAGGTCACAGCTCTCATAAGGCAGAATCGGCTGTTCACCACACGGATTGGTGCTCTCAATCCGGCCCAACTTAGGAGTAGGGTTATCACCGTCTATCTTATCAATAAAGATAATTCCTGGCTCCCCATTTTTGTGTGCCTGCTTAACAATCAGATTAAATGTTTGCCGGGCATTGAGTCTATTGGTAATCTTATGCGTGTGCGGATCGATTAAATCGTATTCCTCATCGTTTTCTAATTTTTTCATAAAATCTTCGGTGATTGCAACCGAGATATTAAAATTGGTAATTCTTTTATTGCTATCTTTACAGGTAATAAATTCTAATATATCTGGATGGTCTATTCTGAGGATACCCATATTCGCTCCCCTTCTGGTGCCTCCCTGCTTGACTGCCTCGGTTGCCGCGTCATATACCTTCATAAAGGATACTGGACCAGAAGCAACTCCTCCGGTACTTTTGACTACAGAGTTTTTTGGGCGCAGGCTGGAAAAGGAAAATCCCGTACCTCCTCCGCTTTTATGAATCATCGCAGTTGCCTTTAAGGTCTGAAATATAGATTCCATTGAATCATTAATTGGCAGAGTAAAACAAGCGCTCAGCTGGCCTAATTCCCTGCCTGAGTTCATAAGGCAAGGAGAATTGGGCATAAATTCTAATGAAGTCATCATGTTGAAAAAATCCTCCTGGAGCCTTTTCCTCTCTTCGGCTGAGCAACCATATAAGTCCTCAACATCAGCAATTGTCTTGGCAACTCGCCTGAATAAATCCTCAGGCAGCTCAATAACCTTGCCTTGAGTATCCTTCTTAAGATATCGCCTTTCTAAAACCCTTAAGGCATTTTCTGATAAATCGAGTTTCATCACCTGCCTCCTTATAGTTTAAAACTCTGCTTTTGCACACATTAAATTTTTAAAAGACACAGCGAAAAGTATAACACAGTCAAATGGTTTGTCAAGAAAAAAATACTACATATAGGGCTTTATTGTTTATAATATACAATAAGTAGTATAAGGCATAAGGGGGGAATTATCAATCCAATTTCTTAAGAGAATTAAAAGGTATTATTTTTTAGTCTTGGCCGGGCGAGCACATGACTCCCTAATTACCAGTTCACAAGGCAAGGTCTGTTTAGTAATCTTAGTTGGCTGGGTAGTCATTAGTCTATTTAATTCCTTGACGCTTTCCTGAGCCATCTTGACTAAAGGCTGTCTGACTGTTGTCAGGGCAACCGGCGCATAAAGCCCAGATGGATTATCATCAAAGCCAATAATAGAAAAATCATCGGGAATCTTTTTATTCAATTCTGTGGCTACGGCCATAACCTCTAAGGCCATTGAATCAGAAGCAACCGATATAGCTGTGGGCGGTTGAGCCAACTTTAGTAACTTGTAAGCCGCACTTCGCGCCTGGCCGCGTGAATAGTCAGTTTTAACCACGTAATCATCCCTAAAGCTTAGATTATTCATCTTAAGGGATTTTTTATATCCCTCAAGACGCTGAGCGGCAGCCTGGGTAATTAAATCTCCAGTTATATGAGCAATGCGCCTATGGCCAAGGCTAATCAGATAATCCACTGATTCTTTAACTCCTGCTGTATTATCTATTGAGATGCATGACACGGGAAGGCTCTCCACATAGTGATTAATTACCACG
>JASFIK010000037.1:0-9934 GCA_050122705.1 Candidatus Omnitrophota bacterium
ACAGATAATTAGACAAGCGCCTGTGGTTATTGTTATTTGTATGGATATTGCCGATTCATATAATCGAGATAAAGACTTGATGGCTATCGGCGCATGTATCCAGAATATGTGTCTTGAGGCGTATTCTATTGGTTTAGGTACATGCTGGCTGGGTGAGATACTAAATAGAAAACAAGAGGTTTGTGCGTATTTGAATCTGGATAGGGATTTGGAACTTATGGCTATATTAACTCTGGGTTATCCTGATGAAGAAATTGCCAAAGCCTGCAGAAGGCCGTTAAATCAACTCAAAATATAAGATATATTTAACCTGTAGGTATCCTTACGGTAAAGGTAGTACCCTTATCTTCTTGGGACTCAACCAAGATACAGCCCTTGTATCTTTCAATGATATTGGAGCAGATGGCAAGGCCCAGTCCTGAACCTCTGCCCATCTCCTTGGTGGTAAAGAACGGCTCAAAGATTTTGGCTTTAGCCTCTTTTGTTATGCCTGGCCCAGTATCAGAGATATGTACATCAATAAACCCGTCTCGCTTCTCAGTCATCACCCCGATGTTTCCCTCTTTTGAGCCAATTGCATCACAGGCGTTCTTGAGGATATTGGTAAATACCAGCTTTAATCCATGGTCCTGAACACGTGGCAAGTCCTGCTCTAAGCGCTTGGTAATGGTAATCCTTCCTGAGACAAAGTAGTGGTTCATCAAAAACAATGCTTCATCCAAGGTCTTGCTGATATCAATTGTTCCAAGGGAAGGGGTAGGGGTTCTTCCAAAATCTAATAGAGACCTGATAATCTTGGTAATCCGGTTTAGGCCCTTTTTGGCTTCCAGGAGGTATTCCTTGATAATGCTTTCCTCACCCAAGCAGCTTAAGGAGAGGTTAAGATAGCGAATGGTCCCATCCAGGGGGTTGTTTAGCTCATGGATTAAGCCAGCAGCGAGTCTGCCAGGAAGGGAGAAGTTAGAAACCAGGGAATCATCAGGAGTGTGTTTTCTAAATTGATGGACAAAAAAGGCAAAGAAACTGCAAAGATCAATAAGAAATTTAAGGTCTTGGGCATTAAATGGAGAGGATGAGTGGCGCTCAGTAATGTTAATTACCCCAATTAACTCACCAGCAAACTCAAGGGGAGCAGACAGAAATGAAGCTGTCTGATAATGATTAAATCTACGCTTGGAATGAAAACGCGGATCTGAATTTATATCTTCAACCCATACCGGTTCTCTTCGCGAAGCAACTATTCCACAAATACCCTCACCTAATGATAGGCGCAATCCCTCCTTGGGCGTATGTTTACCGTTACGGGCTACCCTTAAAACCAGCTCATCTCTTGTTTGGTCAAATAGAAAGATTGAGCCAGACTCTGCATCCAGCGTTTCCATGCATTTAGTCAGGGTGAATTTCAGAAAGTCGCTAAGAATGTTCTCTTTTATGTTCGGCATATTGAAAATAAAGGCCACAGACCTCGTTGATCCGTGGCCTTATCCAACTTCAATTTTTTCAAGTATAACACATTTCTTCGGGTTTTTCAAGGTTAATCGTCAATCCTAGATTAATTTATATTTAATTTGTTGCCGACAATTTTTATATTCCTGATTAGTTCATTTAGTGATATAATAGGAAAATGATTTAGAGAAACTCAGTTCGGGAATATTATGAAATATTGCCTAATCATTATTATCCTTTTGTTAATTTGTGCATATTTTATTTTTTACTCTCCACCGGAAACCCCTGAGGAAAATCCAACCCTAAAGTTGATGGGAACAAGCTGGAAGGAGACGGGGGCAATCGCGGTTATCAATGGAAAATTACTAAAAGAAAACGAGGTTATTAATGGGTACCGGGTTATAAAAATAGAAAAAGGCAGTGTCACTCTATCTCGCAACAATCAGGAGTTTAAGCTTACTTTTGCTGGAGTGTTTAGGAGTACGGCTATAGATAAAGTAAGGAATTGGTGGCAGCGAATTCCATGGTAAGGAGGCTAAAGATGAAAACAAAAGGTATAATTTTAATCATGCTTGGCTTCTTGGGAAGTATATTTATCTGTATATTTGATATAATCATGGGCAAGCCAGTAAATGATATAACCGGCCCTAAGTCTATTTCTGCCCTGGTATTGTGCGGGGTACTGATAATAATAGGAATCCTTCTTTTGTTTAAGAAAGCAAAGGTTTAGTCGCAGAATGAGTGCTGAATATAATGGTCCTGAGAGAAGAAAATCAGCAAGGATAGGTGTGAAATTTGTCGTTACCTATCAGGTAGATAGACCCATTGATGTACGTATGTGGGTAGGCAATAAACAGATTAATGCGCTTATGCTAGACTTGAGTGAACAAGGGATGGCGATTTTAACCAAATATGAGATTCCAGTATCGAGTAGTCTGGCAATAAAATTTACCTTAATCAATCTGGGAGCCGAAAAGGATCGACAAATGCACTCAATGGAAATAATCGGAGAGGTGCGTTACAGTTATAGGGAAAAAAACGAGCACCACTTAGGAATTACCTTTACCCGCATATCCCAAGAAGATAAAACTGCAATTGTTAGCTTTGTTCAAATGGCAATGAATCAATAAATAAAAGGAGGTGGTCATGAACGAGAAGGAATTAGGCAAGACCTCAACTGGTATACAACCCAATATAGCGGCACTGCTTAGCTATCTGGTTGGGTTTATTACTGGGATTATCTTTTATCTAATTGAGAAGGAGAATAAGTTTGTGCGCTTCCACGCAATGCAATCGATGTTAATTTTCGGGTTCCTGCTCGTGCTTAATTTTATTCTTCCGATTATTCCCATTATCGGATGGATCCTTTTGCCCTTTGTGGGAATATTAACCATAGTCCTCTGGATAATTTTAATGGTTAAGGGTTATCAGGGAGAATATTTTAAACTGCCTATAGTTGGCGAGATTGCTGAAAAGAATAGCTGAGTATAAAAATAGGAAGGCCCTCCAATAGCACGATTTTCATCTACGCGGTAGGTTAATTTTAAATTTTATGTCAAGTAGAAAATGGTGATGATATGAAAAAGATTCTGGTTAGTTTATTAATGGTTTTGTTTATCAGTAACCTGTATGCCCAAAATGATTCGATTGTAGTTCTCCAGACAAATCAGGGTGAGGTTGAAATTAAGCTTATGCTTGAGGTTGCCCCTTTGGCTTGTGAGAATTTTATCGGTCTAGTTAAACAGGGCTATTATGATGGGATAACCTTCCACAGGGTTATAAAAAATTTTATGATTCAAGGAGGAGATCCCACAGGCGCAGGCAGAGGGGGTGCCTCAATCTGGGGAGAGCCGTTTCCAGACGAAGTAAGGGCTGATGTTAAATTTGACCGGCCTGGCTTGCTGGCAATGGCAAATTCCGGCCCCAATACAAATAAGAGTCAATTTTTTATTACCACTGTTGCTACCCCTTGGCTTAATATGCGCCATACCATTTTTGGTGAGGTTATTGCCGGATATGATGTTGTCCAGGCAATAGAGGGCGTAAGCACTGACGCACGCGGCAAACCACTGAAGGAACAAAGGATAATCAGAGCCTACACAAAGTAGTTTTAAGAGTATGGTAAAAACAAAAATAATTGCTACCTTAGGTCCTGCCACTGATAGCGAAGCGGTTTTGCGGAAAATGATTATTGCTGGTTTAGATGTTGTCAGGCTTAATTTTTCCCATGACGGTAAGAGCCAACAGCTAAAAAGGGTCAATCTAATAAGAAGGCTTAATCATAAATTAAGAAGAGCAATCAAGATAATGCAGGATTTAGAAGGATTCCGCATTCGCATCGGAAGATTGAATAAGCCACTTGCCCTGAGTAAAAGGCAAGTTCTCTATTTGACCCAAGAAGAGTTAATCGGCGAAAAACCGAAAGTCCCCTTTGATTATAGGGGACCGCTTAATAAATTTAAAAGAGGCAGCCTTATCTATATTGATGATGGAAAAATTATTCTTAAGATAAAGGGAATTGGTAGGAGAAGTATCAAAACAGAAGTAATTATTGGTGGGGTCTTAGAAAAGAGGAAAGGGATAAATATCCCTGGGATACAATTGGATTACCACCCAATAACTCCTAAAGATAGAAATGATATAGAATTTGCCATAGAGTATAAACTGGATTACCTGGCCCAGTCGTTTGTAAGAAGCGCAAAAGACATCGCCTCTCTTAGGGAGATTATCAAACCCCGAAATCCGGAGTGTAAAATATTTGCCAAGGTTGAAAGTCGCGAAGCCTTAGTTAATATAGATGCTATTATACGTCAGGCAGACGGGATTATTATCGCCCGCGGGGATCTGGGTATTTGCGTTCCAATATATCGGGTACCAGTAATTCAAAAGGAGTTGATTAAGAAATGCCGACGAGCGAATAAGCCAGTAGTTGTAGCTACCCAGATGCTTGATAGCATGACTACTGAGCTAATTCCCACCCGAGCAGAGGTAACTGACGTAGCCGGCGCAATTTTTGATCAGGCTAATTTTGTTCTTCTCTCTGGAGAGACTGCCGTGGGAAGGCACCCTAGTAAGGTAGTGGACCTGATGAATAAAATCATCAAGTATGCAGAGGAGTATATGCAAAGAGGAGGTATGAGCGATAATGAAGATTAAGCGGATTGGAGTATTAACCTCGGGCGGTGATGCTCCGGGAATGAATGCTGCGATAAGGAGTGTAGTTCGTTATGCTATCTACAATAAACTGGAGGTGGTTGGGATTATCCGTGGCTTTTTGGGATTAATTAACAATGAATTAAAACATATGAACCATCGCTCGGTGTCCAATATTATTAATTGTGGTGGAACAATTTTAAAAACTGCACGTTGTGATGAATTCTTAACTAAACAAGGACAAGAAAAAGCAGTAAGTGTGATTAAAAAAAATAAAATCGATGCCTTAGTCATAATCGGAGGTAATGGCACTTACCAGGGGGGTATCGCTTTAGAACAAGAATGGAATATTCCCTGCGCAGGTATTCCCGGAACAATTGATAATGATATTAATGGAACAGACTCAACTATCGGAGCGGATACAGCGATAAATACAGCACTGGGTGCAATTGATAAGATTCGCGATACTGCCACCAGCATGGAGCGGATATTTGTCGTTGAGGTAATGGGCAGGGATTGCGGGTTTATTGCCTTGCAGGTTGCTTTAGGCGGAGGGGCTGAAGATGTGCTCATACCAGAAAGGAAATTTGATATTCAACAAATGTGTAATGATATTGTTAAGGGGAACCAGCGCGGAAAGATTAGCTGGATTATAGTTGTTGCTGAAGGTGCTGATTTGGGTAACAGTCAGGTTAATAAAGCAGCGGCAGTTGCTAGCCAGATTACTAAATTGACTAAGCTAGAAACACGGGTAGTTGTTTTGGGGCATATTCAAAGAGGCGGGACACCCACGGCAAAGGATAGGATTCTGGCTACCCGCTTGGGGCAAGCAGCAGTAGACACACTACTGCGCGGCGAGCGCGCAAAGGCAGTAGGAGTAGTATCTGACCAGGTTAAGGTAGTGGATTTAGGGTTAGCGGTTAGCAAAAAGGAATTGAGCGTGGATAATTTTTACCGCTTGATTCGCATCCTTACTTAATTGAATTATGTCTAAGCAGACAAAATCATTAATTAGTTGGTTGTTATTGGGGATTGCCGGTTTGGCGATATTTATTCTACTTTTTAACCATGCTTCTCCAGTTGCCTCAATTGAGATCAAGATAAGTAAAGAAGATGCACTTAAAAAAGCGGCTGCGTTTGTTAAAGAACAGGGTTTTGATTTAAAAGGGTATAATAAAACGATAATATTTTATTCTGATTATAAGGCCTCAGTTTATCTGCAGAAAAGCCAGGGCATTAAAAAAACAAATGAATTAATTAACCGAGGCATTCCGGTTTGGTATTGGAGGGTAAGGTGGTTTAAGGAGCTGGAAAAAAAGGGATTCATTGTTGGGGTTGATCCGTCAACTGGCGAGATTATACGTTTTTACTATTCACTGCTGGATGATGAGAAAGGTGCAAATCTCAGCGAAGCGCAAGCCAGGGCAATGGCGGAAAATATAATTGCCCTGCAGGGTATCGACCTTAAAGATTATTCCCTGAAAGATAGCACTACAAAGACACAGAAGCAGAGAACCGATTATTATTTCGCCTGGGAGCAGCGAGATTATAAAATTGAAGAGGCGACTTTAAGGGTAGGCGTGGATATTTACGGAGATAAATTGGGTCTCTATAAAAGGCACCTTAAAGTGCCTGAGGAATTCTCTCGCTACCTGGACAGAGAAATTTCTTTTGGTAATGCATTGACAATGATAAGTAGCATCTTCATCTTTTTATTGACAATAATAGCAATATTTGTATTAATTACCCATTACAAAAAAATTAGCGGCGAATGGAAATGGAAATTCGGACTTATCTTTGCTTGTATTGTTTTACCACTCGAAATATTCGCCTTTTTTAATCGAGCCCCACTCTTATGGAGCTTTTATCCTGATACAATAAGTAAGTTAGCATTTATGATAATGTCTTTCGAAAAGACTCTGCTTGAAGCAACTGCCATTGGACTAATGATATTTGCTTTCGGCACCGTTGGCGAGTTATTATCTTCCCATTTATGGAAAGATAAAATACCCTTAATTAATGCGATTATAAATAAGAAATTTTCCAGGACAGAAATAGTGCCAATATTTATTGTCGGTTATTCATTGGGTTTTGTATTCTTAGGCTACATTACCCTATTTTATCTTGTCGGCACTAAATTTTTTAATATCTGGATACCACCAAATACAGAATACTCAAATATGTTGGGAACCGCTATGCCTTTTCTGTTTCCTTTAACGGTTGCAATAAGTGCGGCGATTAGGGAAGAATTTATGTACCGGCTGTTCGCAATTTCTTTCTTAAAAAAATTCACCCGTCTTTCCTGGCTGGCAATTCTTCTTCCCGCATTATTTTGGGGGTTTGCCCATTCAAATTATCCGGTTTTCCCCAATTATGTAAGAGGCATAGAGTTGACAATTTTTGGTATCATCTTTGGTATAGTATTCATAAAATATGGCTTGGAGACAGTAGTCATAGCGCACTTTGTTATTAATGCTTCATTAGTAGGGTTACCGCTCTTAAGGTCGCACAATCCCTATTTTACAATTTCCGGTTTATCGGTAATTTCTTTGGCATTAGCGCCAATTATAATTGTTGCAATCAGATTAAAAATAAGGGGCAATCAATAAAAAGGGAGGGGTAAAATGTTAGATAAAATATTTTTAGTTTTTCTCTGTCTGGTTGTTACATTTTTAGTTTTGGATTTGGATGCTCTGGCTCAGCCTCTACCAAGGGCTAAGCATGCAGACCGTAATAAAGACGGTCGGGTGGACAGAAAGGAGAGACATCTGGAGAAGGAACGGGAGAAGAAACAGCGTTCCCAAGTTAATACATGGTGGGAATCAAGGGCAGATGTTAATAATGACGGAAGGGTCGATTCCCAAGAACTATCTGCATGGAAGTCATTAGAGAGCCAAAGACTTGATTTAAACAACGATGGCGTAATTTCCCCTAAGGAAAGAAGGCGCTGTTGGATATACGCACGCTCAAGAGTAAATACTGCTTTAGAGAAAAAATATGACAGCAATAACGATGGTTGGCTTCAACCTGATGAGGCCAGAGAATTTCTACAAGATAGATATGCTTTAATAAAAACAGGGGGCAAAGCACGCGTTGATTCACCCATAGAAGAGGAATATGATACAGACGGCGATGGTATAATTGATGCCCAAGAGGCAGAAGCCCTAAAAGAGGACCTCATATAATTAAAATCAATGATGTTTTTGTATGGCAAGAATTCGGTTTTGGAAAGATTAAAAGCAAATCCGGAAAGCATACAGGCAATATTCCTACAGGACAATTTTAGGGATTCATATATAGAAAGATTAATAAAAACAAGGCGTATTCCAACAGAGCGCCTCAGCCCTGATAAGTTATCAAAAATTAAACCTGCTGACAACCTACAGGGAATTATTGCCAGGATAGAAAAATACAGATACGTTAGTTTTGATGCTTTATTAAATCGGTCTAGAAATAACCAGTTGGGGCTTATATTTTTAGATCGGGTATTTGATCCGCAAAACTTGGGAGCGATTATCCGGACCGCTGCTTGTTTTGGAGAATTTGCCGTGATTATACCAAGGTTTAAGGCTTGCCAAGTAAACGAAACAGTTTTACATGTAGCTCAAGGAGGCGAGAATTACGTATTTGTCTCAATGGTATCTAATCTCTCTAATGCGATAATTGCCGCCAAGAAGCGAGGTTATTGGATTATGGGAGGAGAATTAAGCCAAGACGCCGAGAATATAAATCAACTATCATTGCCTTTTCCTTTAGCTCTTGTCTTAGGGTCTGAAGGTCAAGGAATTCGTTACGGGGTAAGAAAACACCTTGACATAAAAGTGCGCATTCCTATGCAGGGGGCTAAACTCTCATTTAATGTCACTGCTGCATGTGCAATTTTCTGCCATGAAATAAGAAAATCACGTATATCTTTATCCCGCAATAAATTAAATGCTGATGCTTAGTAAATTCGGAACATAAATCTGTTAACTAAGGATGGCTAGAGCGCAAAAAAAGTTTACTCTAAGTGGACGCAATGGTATAATAAACTGGTTTTATTTAGGGTGTTGAAATTAATGATAGGCAACAGCATAATGACCAAAAAGAAGAGAACAAAAGGGCAACTAGAAAAAGAGTTATTGGAACTGCGCACCCGAATTGCTGAACGGGAATTATTTGCGGTGCAAAGGGAATGGACCCTGGGAAGGATAAAGAACGAAATCAAGAAACTGGATACAGTCATCAATGGTTTGCCTAATGGGGTGAGCATCATAAGCAATGACTGTAAAGTACTATTTCAAAATAAATGGTTGACTGAAAGATTTGGAAATAAGGTAGGCCAGGTCTGCTATAAAGAATATATGAAGCAAGGCAAGTTGTGTTTGGATTGCCCGGTTAAAAAGGCAATTGAAAATAATAAGTCAGTGGAGTGTCAATTATTAGCCGCAGATGGACGCTATTATAAGCTGACTGCTGTGCCGTTAGGTAAATTTGAGGGGAAAATATCAGGAGTTGAAATTATGACAGATATTACTGAACAAAGGCGTGCAGAGCAGGCTTTTGTTCGCTCGCAGCAAAAATATGCTGACCTGGTAAACAATTTAAATATTGGTGTCTATCGAAATACGCCGGGTTCCCACGGCCGATTTCTGGAGGCAAATCCAGCCATGGTTTCTATGTTTGAAGCCAAGTCAAAAAGAGAATTCTTAAAACACAGGGTGAGTGATTTTTACCAAGATAAGACTAAGCGCAAGCAATTTAGTGAAAAGTTGATGAAGTACGGGTTACTTAAAAATGAGGAATTAAAGTTTAGGACTCTCAAGGGGAAGAAATTCTGGGGCTCTGTGACTTCGGTAAAAAAAGATGATGAACAAGGCAATATTTACTTTGACGGAATCGTGGAAGATATAACCGAACGCAAATGGGCAGAAAAAGAATTGCTCAAAACTAATAGAATGCTCAAACAATTAACCCTTAAGGATTCTCATACCGGACTTTACAACCATCGCTATCTTGAGGACTTTATTGAGTCTGAATTCCATCGCGCACGCAGATATGAATACCCGCTTTCGGTAATAATGTTTGATATAGACTATTTTAAATCGATAAACGACGTGTATGGTCACCAATTCGGCGATTTACTATTAAGGCAATTAGCCAGGCAATTAAAAAAGGAGTTACGGCGAGGCGATATTATTGTCCGTTTCGGAGGAGAGGAATTCATAATTATCTCTCCTCGCGTAAGCCGTGCAGATGTTGCGCTTTTAGCCAAAAGAGTCTTAAGGGTAATCAAGGCACATAATTTCGGGAATAAAAAACATATAGTTAAACTTAAATTAAGTGGCGCAGTTGC
>JASFIK010000038.1:0-9784 GCA_050122705.1 Candidatus Omnitrophota bacterium
ATCGCGGCTCACATTGAGAAAAAGGGCGTACTTATCTTAAGCCAATTTACAGGTGCGGCGCGTGAATTTTCCAAAGAGGCAGTCTTGGTTAATCCCTATGACCCTGACGGATTTGCCGATGCAATGAAATACGCTATTGAGATGTCCAGCAAAGAGAAAAAAGAGCGCATGGAAAAAATGCGGGAGTTTTTAGAGGAGAATAATATTTATCGTTGGGCAGGCAAATTTATCTCCAATCTGTTAAAATTGGAATAAAAATAAGGAGCAAGGAAGATGAAAGTTTCCCAGGTAATGAACCAAAAGATAATTGCGGTTAAGCGTTCAACCACCTTGGCAGAACTAATTAGACTTTTCCAATCATTCCATAGCTTTCCCTTGGTTCCGGTAGTCGATCAGCAGGGTGTTCTAATTGGCGTGGTTTCTTTCCGGCGACTGATTGAGGCATTTCGCGCATCATCTCAGGATATTCTCAAGGCAGTTCCATTTGTTGATGAGTCTCATATGGAAATCTTTGATTTGGATATTACTCCCGAGATAGGTGAATTGTGTATAGTCGATGATCTTATGCAGACAAAATTTGTAACCATAGGTCAAGACTCTTCTACTGAAGAGGCTTACCGACTTATGCAGGTGCATCAGTGTGAGCAGCTTCCCGTTATTGATGCACAAGACAAACTTGTCGGGGTGATTGGGGTGTTTGATATTCTGTTGGCAATTTTTCGAGAGAAGGATGTAATTAAGTAAATATGAATGCAATTTTTGGCCTCGGTCTTATATTACTCTTTGGTTTGCTTGCTGCTCGCTTAATAAATAAGATAAAATTTCCTTCAGTAACCGCTTATCTTTTATTGGGAATTCTTATCGGTCCTTCCTTGGGGAACTTAGTATCTCCTGAGTTGCTCTCTGCCTCAGGGTTTATCTCCAATATTGTATTGGGCTTAATTGCCTTTAGTTTGGGTCAGAACTTTACCCGAGATTTTTTTCATAGACTTGGTCGGACAATAATCTGGATTTCTGTTTTAGAGGCAATTGTGCCATGGTTTTTAGTTGCCTTGGCAGTTTACTTTTTTGCCGGACAGCCTTTTTATGTTGCGCTTATCTTTGGCGCAATTTCTTCAGCTACTGCACCCGCAGCTACGGTTATGGTTATACGGGAATATAAAAGTAAGGGTAGATTCACTGACGTACTTTTAGGGGTAGTAGCAATTGACGATGCTTGGTGTTTAATTATTTTTGCTATTTCATTAGCAGTTGCCAAAGCCCTCGCTTTTCATATGTCGAATGGTTTTCTGATTAAAGTAATCGGCCGCTCATTATTTGAGATTTCTGGCGCTTTCATGCTAGGTGGCTTGGTTGCATATATAGCTTCCTATATCTCTAAATTTATCAGGACGCAAACTGAGTTACTCATTTATACACTAGGATTCATCCTTTTTACTTCCGGATTAGCTTTGAATCTCCACTTTTCTGTTTTATTAGCTAATATGTTTTTAGGGGCAGTATTAGTAAATATAAAACATACAAACTTTCGATTTTTCGAAGTTTTAAAATCGGTTGATACTCCTCTTTATCTTATATTTTTCTGTTTAGCGGGTGCGAATCTAGAGATAGGTTTACTTAAGGGAATTGGCTTGGTAGGGCTGGTTTATTTAATCTGTCGAATTACTGGTAAGGTGGTTGGTTCAATCCTGGGAGGTCGGATTGTCAAAGTAGAAGAGAGAATCAGAAGGTATTTAGGGTGGGGCCTACTCCCTCAGGCTGGCGTAGCTTTAGGCTGTGCGTTGATTGCCAAGACTGATTTCCCTCAGTTTGGGGGAATAATATTTACCACTATTGTCGCTACTACAGTGATTTACGAATTAATCGGTCCTATCTGTACCAAGATCGCCTTAGAAAAAGCTGGAGAGATTAATCTTCCTAGTCAAGATAGCTCTGTCTCTCCTTCATAAAGGTGATTATCAATCAGAGAATTTTGCTAGGTGTATCCGTATAAAGGAGGAAAAATGGGAAAGCGCAAACGAAGGGGAAAGTTAAGTTGGCGTTCAAAGAAAGCAAATAAAGGTCGTAAGCCCTGTCTGGGGCATTAAAGTAATCCCACAATAATACCTGCTGCCCGTTTACTTGCACCTTCTTTTCCGAGAAGCAGCCTTACCCGGGATAATTCATTTTTAATAGCGGTTATTTTGGTGGGATTTTTTAAGGCACCAACGATATAATTAGCAATTTTTCCTGCTTGGGCGCGGTGTTGAATAAACTCCTTGATTATTTTTCTGCCTGCCACAATATTTACCAATCCAATGTAGGGAATCTTAATAATTGTCCGTAAAAATAACCAATTCAACCAAGAGACCTTATACATAACCACAAACGGCCTCTCTAATATAGCACTTTCCAGGGTTGCGCTTCCCGAGGCAATCATAGCGAAATCAGAACTTACTAACCCCTCATAAGTCTTATCAATAAAAACATAAACCGGAAGTTGGTAATTTGTAAGGGCTTGGTCGAATAATTCCTTTTTTACTGTAGAGGAGCGCAGGATTATAAACTGACTTGACGGGATCTTCTCTTTGATAATCTTAGCACTTTCTAACATCAAGGGCAGGAGTCTTCTGACTTCCACTTCCCGCGAACCAGGCAAAAGGGCGATGGTAGTCATTCCTGAGGGAAGATTAAGACTTGAGTTAGCTCTGACAACATCTAAAAAGGGATGGCCGACAAAATTAACCTCAACCCCAGCTTTTTTGTAAAGTGCTTCTTCAAATTTAAAGATGACAATCATTTTTTTAATCGTTTTTTTAATCAGGTTTATGCGATTTTTACCCCAGGCCCAGATTTGGGGACTGATGTAATAAACTATGGGGACTTTTTTTCTCTTTAATTCAACTGCCAGCCTTAGATTAAATCCAGGATAGTCGATTAAGATGGCAAGGTCAGGATTCAGTTTATCTATCTCTTGAAGCAGTTGATTAAATATGGCTTTGAATTTTCTTATATTTTTTAACACTTCCACAAAGCCCACGACAGCCAGATCAACAATATTAGCATAGAGCTTGACTCCCTGCTGTTCCATTCTTGCGCCACCCAGACCAAAAAACTCTACCTCTGGCATCAATGACTTTATGTCTTTAACCAGATTTGCTGCATGTAAATCTGAAGAGGCCTCTCCGGCAACAATCAAGATTCTTTTTCCCATTACATTTTTTGCCAAATTTTGTTCTTAATCTCCAAGGCAAGGGCAAGTGCTTGACGGGCTACTTGGCCTGAGACAATCGGCTTTTTGCGTTTAGTTACACAGTCGAGGAAAGAAGTTAACTCTTTCTTGAGCGACGGCTCCTTTTCAATCGGGAGAGGGCGTTTAGAAATTGTTTCTTTCATTTTCTGATATAGAAAAGCCTGCTCATTTCGATAGTCTAAAGAAATGTAGTTATTTTTAAAAAATATGCGGATTTTACGTACTGGCTCTTCTGAGATGCGGCTTGAGGTCAGATTACACACACAACCATTGGTAAACTCAAGGCGGGCATTAGCAATATCTTCAAAAGCTGTGAGCACTTTGGCACCTACAGCGTCTATCCGCTTTATTTTGGATTTAACCAGACCCAGAATAATATCAATATCATGGATCATTAAATCCAGGATTACTCCGACATCTAAAGAGCGGTGGGGAAACGGGCTTAAACGGTGGCATTCAATAAAAAGGGGGTTTTTTATTAGCTTTTGAGTGGCCACAAAAGCAGAATTAAATCTTTCAATATGACCTACCTGCAATATTAATTTTTTACTTTGCGCCAGCCTAATTAATTCATCTGCCTGAACAAGGCTTGTCGTAAATGGCTTTTCTACCAGCAGGGAGATATTATGCTTAAGGCAGTCTTTAGCTATTTTATAATGCAGGCTAGTGGGAACAGCAATACTAGCGGCCTGGATTTGACCAAACAGCCTTTGATAATCAATATAGCCCTTAACCTTAAGTTTCCTGGATATTTCTTTTAGGCGTTTAGGGTTTATATCGCTTATCGCAACTAATTCGGCTTCAGGCAGTTGGTGGTAAATATGGGCATGGATTGAACCCAGATGCCCCACCCCGATTACCCCTAACTTAATCTTGCCCATTGAATGAAACCATAGCTTAGCGAATAATAGTTATATTAAGTTATTTGGTCGAATTTGAACTAGCTCTAATTTTAAGCTTGTAAAGCCTTAAAATTAGAGCTGGGTGTAATTCGCGCAACGGCTTATAGTTACTTCTCTGTATAAGCCACATGCCCATTGCATATTATCAAAATACTCGACAAATGTCAAATGTTATGATATTATATGCCAAATATGAGAGATTATTTTCGCCTTTTAAGGTTTGTTTTGCCATACAAGAAGCTGCTTGGGCTGGCAGCTTTGGTAATGTGCTTTTCCGCTATATTTGACGGAGTATCCTTATCAATGATTGTACCCCTGGCAGATAAGGTGCTTACCAATCAGAAGATTATCCTGCCTGTTCAAGTACCTCTTCCTTTGGCTAAATTTGTTGACCTCTTGAATTCTACTCCCCCCATGGTTGTGCTTAAATTTATGTCAATTGCAATCCTGGCTTTATTCATACTTAAGGGATTATTTTTCTTTGCTCAAGGCTATCTTATGTCAGATGTGGCACAAAGGGTAGTGCGGGATATCCGTTCCAGACTTCATACCAAACTCCAGGAGCTTTCGCTGGAGTTCTATCATCGCAAACGCGGGGGGGAGCTTATTTCGCGGATTACCAGTGATGTGCTGCGGGTGGATTATGCAGTTAGTACTGGATTAGCCGATCTTATTTATTATAGTATGCAACTTGTAGTTTTCCTGTTTGTAATCTTTTTTATTCATCCGCGCTTGGCAATGATTTCACTTTTACTACTTCCTATGGTAAGCCTGCCGATGATTAAAATCGGCAGAATAATGAAAAAACTTTCTCGGCGCTCTCAGGAGAAGATGGCAGATATTCATTCCAGTCTATATGAGGCAATCTTTGGGGCAAGAATTGTAAAAGCCTTTTGCGCTGAAAACCTGGCAATTAAGAAATTCGACCAGCAGAACTACGATTTTTACAAATTAGCAATGAAGACCTTTAAGCGCCAGCTCATTTTAAGCCCACTTACAGAATACATTGGCGTGATGGCAGCAATATTTGTTTTTTTCTGGGGTGGTCGCGAGGTTATTGCAGGTAAACTTTCTTTCGGAGTATTTGGCTTATTTTTAGGGGCATTACTTTCCTTGATTAAGCCGTTTAAGAAATTAAGCCAGGTATATTCTTTTAATCAACAAGCCATTGCAGCGAGTTTAAGGATTTACGAAGTCTTAAATACCGAGGTAAAGGTCAAGGAGGTGCCAGGGGCAAGGCAATTACCTCGACCGATAAGCAGTGTTAGCTTTGAGGGGGTTTACTTTGCTTACAATAATGAGAATGTGCTCAGCGGAATAGATCTTAAGGTAAATGTGGGCCACTCCCTAGCAATCGTCGGGCAGAGTGGCGTGGGCAAGACAACCCTGATTGATCTTCTTTTGCGTTTCTACGACCCCCAGAAGGGAAGGATTCTGATTGATGGTCAGGATATCCGCGGATTTAGCTTAAGGTCTTTGCGTGGGAATATCGGCTTAGTTAGTCAAGAGACTATCCTGTTTAATGATACAGTAAGAGCCAATATCGCCTATGGTAAGCCGGATTCAAGCCTTGATCAGATTATAAAAGCCGCTACTCAGGCGCATGCCCACGATTTTATTACGAAGCTTCCACAAGGTTATGATACGCTTATCGGTGAACGGGGCATGTCTCTTTCCGGAGGAGAAAGGCAGCGGATTGCTATTGCCCGCGCTCTGCTTAAGGATCCCCCAATACTGATTCTTGATGAGGCTACTTCTCACTTGGATAGCGCCTCTGAGCGGATTGTCCAAGAGGCTTTAGAAGAGCTTATGCAGGGACGCACCGTGTTTATTGTTGCCCATCGCCTTTCTACAATTCAGGATGCAGACAATATCGTGGTTTTAGATAAAGGCAGGATTATTGAACAGGGTAGACACACTGAGCTTTTAAATAATAAAGGCCTATACTATCGCCTTTATCAGATACAGAAAGTAGAAGAGTAAGGCCTGGGAGATGAAATTTATTGCAAGATCGATTAAATGTGATATACTAATGCTTTAAAAAGGAGGTAGTTAATTTGCCAAGTGAATTAATCAGACAGCTATTAGAAGCAGGGGTGCATTTTGGTCATCGGACTTCACGCTGGAACCCTAAAATGGAAAAATATATATTTGGCCAAAGGTGCGGCATTTATATTATTGATCTGGAAAAGACAGAGCAATGCCTAAATAAGGCACGCGATTTTCTAATCGATATAGCTTCTCGCGGCCAAGGGGTTATTTTTGTGGGTACCAAAAAGCAAACCCAGGATATAATCCAGCAGGAGGCGGAGCGTTGCAGCATGTATTATGTGAATGTCCGTTGGTTAGGTGGGCTTTTAACCAATTTTTCGACAATTCGAAAAAGCATACAACGCCTCAAAGATATTGAGAGAATGCGTGAAGATGGGACATTCAAAATGCTGGTTAAAAAAGAGGTTGCTTATTTGGAAAAAGAAGCAGGCCTGCTTAAAAAGAATCTCTCGGGAATTGTCCAGATGGAGAATTTGCCCGAAGCTGTGGTAATTGTGGATACAAATAAGGAGCTGACTGCAGTAAGAGAAGCAAGGCGGCTGAATATACCTATTATTGCAATTGTCGATTCGAATTCTAACCCCGATATAATTGATTATCCAATTCCCGGCAATGACGATGCGATAAAGTCTATCCGTTTGATAATCTCTTTATTGGCTGATGCAATTATCGAAGGTAGGAAGCGTTTTCTTAAATATTTATCGAGTGAAACTGTAGCCGGAGAATTACAGCAGGAGGGCATTGTCGCTAAGGCAGGGCAGGAGGAAGAGAGCCAGATATCCGAGGTGGCGGCTAAGCAAACTAAGGAAGAGGGACAAGAAAAGGAGTCTCGGCAGAAGCCAAGCCGGATGACGAAGTCAAAGGAAAAATAATATGAAAAAAAAGATATCCCTTGATTTGATTAAGGATTTACGCAAGATAAGCCAGGCCAGTATTAGCGATTGCAAGCAGGCTTTAGAGGAGTCTGGCGGCAACACAGATAAGGCAATCAAGCTTTTGCGTAAGCGAGGACTGGAGATTGCCCGGGCAAAAAAAGAGCGGCCTGCACGAGAGGGCAGGATCGAATCTTATATCCATACCGGTAACAAACTTGGCGTGCTCTTGGAGGTTAATTGTGAAACCGATTTTGTTGCCCGTAATCCAGATTTTTGTCGATTTACCAAAGATTTAGCCATGCAGATTACAGCTACCAGCCCGCTTTATATAAAAAAAGAGGATGTCCCGAAAAAGGCAATTGATAAATTGGAGGATAAAGAGGCATTCTATAAAGAAAATTGTCTCATGGAACAGGCTTTTATTAAGGACCCTGCGATTACCATAAAAGACCTGTTGGCTGATTTGGTTGCTAAGCTTAGTGAGAATGTAGTTATTCGCAGATTTACTCGCTATAAACTGGGAGAGGAGTAGATATTTGGATAAACCAATTTATAAGCGAATTATTTTAAAATTGAGCGGCGAAGCCTTACAGGGTAATCAACCTCATGGTATTGACCAAGACACCTTAATTTCGATATCTGATCAGATAAAGGAAATTAGAGATTTAGGGATAGACGTGGCTATTGTTTTAGGGGGTGGGAATATTTTTCGTGGTCAAGAAAACACTGCTCTGCGCGGCCTGAATATGGATAGGTCAGTGGCAGATTATATGGGAATGCTGGCAACCGTAATCAACGGCTTGGCACTCCAGGATGTATTGGAGAAACTGGGTCTTCCAACTCGGGTAATGACTGCGCTTAGTATGCAACAGGTAGCTGAGCCCTATATTCGGCGCAGGGCAGTTAGGCATTTGGAAAAGGGCCGGGTGATTATTCTGGTTGCAGGAACCGGCAATCCTTACTTTACCACAGATACGGCAGCCGCCCTAAGAGGGATGGAGATAGACGCTGATGTTATTTTAAAAGCCACCCGAGTAGACGGCGTTTACGATAGAGATCCTTTAAAATTTAAAGATGCCCAAAAATTCGATGCCTTAAGCTATATTGATGTTTTAAATAAAAATTTACGCTTTATGGATGCCGCCGCAGTGAGTCTCTGCATGGATAATAAACTCCCCATCGTTATTTTTAACCTCAACAAGAAAGGCAATATCAAGCGAGCAATTTTAGGCGAGAAGATTGGAACGGTAGTAAAGTAATTAGTGTTTGACAGCGGATGGTTTAGGCACAGAGCAGATAAGGCTTAAAAATAAAAAACAAGCAGAGAATTTATCCCGTTAGAGAGAATATCTTTAACGGGGTTTACTTCGCAAGGAGATAACTATGACCGTTAAAGATATTCTCCACAATAGTGAAGAAAATATGAAAAAGGCAATCGAGGCAGCCTTACGAGAGTTTGCCAGTGTGCGTACTGGTCGAGCGACTCCTGCGTTGGTTGAGGGTTTACACATTGATTACTACGGAACCCCTACTTTGTTAAAGCAATTAGCTAGCATAGCCACCCAGGATGCCCATCTTCTGGTAATCCAACCTTGGGATCCGACAATTATCCCAGCAGTTGAAAAGGCAATTCTCAAGTCTAACCTAGGAATAAATCCTGCTTGTGATGGGAAGTTAATTCGTTTACCTATACCTCCTTTATCAAGAGAAAGAAGAGATGAGTTAGCAAAATTAGTAAAGCGGATGTCTGAAGAGAGTAGGATTTCTTTACGCACGATCAGACACCAGGCGAAAGCAGCGATTGAAAAGTTAGAAAAGGATAAAACTATACCCGAAGATGCCAAATTTAAAGGATTTCAAGATTTGCAGAAACTGATTGATAAATATAATGCCCGCTTAGAGGAGATACTTAAGAATAAAGAGAAGGAAATATTGGAGTTCTAATCCGGGCCACTAGCTCATCCGGTAGAGCACCGCCCTTTTAAGGCGGGTGTGCCGCGTTCGAGTCGCGGGTGGCCCATTAATCTCCGACGATAACGCAAAAAAAAGGATTTAACTTTCAAGTGACGCGGGCGTGGCGGAATTGGCAGACGCGCAAGGCTTAGGACCTTGTGGCAGTGATGCCGTGGGGGTTCAACTCCCTCCGTCCGCATTGATTAGCATTAGATGTGTGATGCGGGAGTAGCTCAGTTGGTAGAGCATCACGTTGCCAACGTGAATGTCGCGGGTTCGACCCCCGTCTCCCGCTTAATGCAAGTCGAACCCAGAAGGGGTGTGGGGAAAAATTCTTCCCACGCTTGCGGGGTGACAGCGAAACAAAGTGAAGCGTCAGAGGGGCAGAGTCCCTATGAGGAGGAGCGAAGCGACGACGGTTCGACCCCCGTCTCCCGCTCTTAAAGAGGCTGAGGAGGTTCAATGGCATGAGAATATCTGATTTCTTAAGTAAAAAAGCGGTGGTTACTGATTTGAAGTCAAGCAAGAAAGAAGAAATATTGCGCGAGTTGGTTGATGCCCTGGTTGCGGCAGGTGAAATTGAGAAGCGTCACCGCAATAAACTAATTGAATCTTTAATGGCAAGAGAGACATTGGGTTCAACTGCGATTGGACAAGGAGTAGGGATACCGCATGCTAAGTCTGATTGCGTTAAGAAGCTAATAGCTGCCTTTGGTTTATCGAGAAAGGGGGTTGATTTTGATTCTTTGGATGGAGAGCCAGTGTATATC
>JASFIK010000039.1:0-9704 GCA_050122705.1 Candidatus Omnitrophota bacterium
TAATGTTTCTATTCCGTCCATGCCCGGCAGATTAATATCCAGAAGAACGATATTTAGGGGTTCTTCCCTGACTATCTGAATAGCGCTCTGCCCATTAGAGGCAATCGACACATAATAGCCTTTTGAGTGCAACTTAAAACCCACTGTTTCCAAAAAATCAGGCTCATCATCAACTAAAAGAATTCGCGTTTTTTCTTCCATTTTTGCGCAAAATAAAAAACAACCCCCAGATTTTAGAGAGTTGTTTTACTTTAACCTATTCTGTGTTTCATCCCACCACCTCCTGGTGGCAGTTATATTATACCCACATTACTCTGGTTGTAAACTATTTTCTTAAGCCTGCTTAGGCCTTTTCTTCCATATTCCTAACTCAAACCAGCAGAGTATAAGTAACCCATTCAAGGCAAAGGCTAAGGCAATAGCCCACCAGATTCCGCTCAAACCCAGAGGAGTTTTGGATAGAAATAAGGCCATAGGTATCTGGAATCCCCACAGACTAAGCAGGGTGATAATCATGGGTACAAAGGTATCGCCGGCGCCGGCTAAGGCACGGTTAAGCACAAGCCCGAAGGCAATGAATATATAAAAAGGCGTGGTAATCCTAAGATATTGTGCACCCAGAAAAATTACATTCGGGTTTTTATTAAATAAGCCAATAATCTTACTGGCAAGCAAGAAGAAAACTATTGTAATCAAACCCATAATAATTAAATCAAAAATCGTAGCTGCCCAGGCGCATCTCTTGGCTCTTATGGGTAGCCCAGCACCCAAATTCTGACCAACTAAAGTAGCTGCAGAGCCACCTAGGGCAAAGGCTGGCATAAGCACAGCCATCTGCAGGCGCATACCAACTCCGTATGCTGCAACCGCAGCAGTGCCAAAGGCAGCAACTATACTCATCAAGACTATGCCCATCAAACTCCTGAAGAGCATCTGTAATGAACTGGGCAGGCCTATCTTAAGGATTGACTTAATTATTTGCCATCTAATCTTTAATTCATGGATACTGATATGTACTATATACCGCCCGTTTGAGAGCATCCAGAGTATTAAAAAGGCAGAGATGGCTTGTGATATTACGGTTGCTACTGCAGCACCTGAGGTGTTCATGCGGGGTACGCCTAACCCAAATATAAATATCGGGTCTAAGATGATATTAATTAGATTAGCCAGAACCATAAGTTTCATCGGAGTAACTGTGTCTCCTGCCCCCCTAAGAATAGAGTTTCCCAGGAAGAGTAGGAACATAGTTACTCCGCCAACCAGCAGAATTTTCAAGTATCCAATCCCAGTTGCCAAAACCTCTTGAGAAGCGCCCAATAACAAGAATAATCTTTCTGTAAATAAAAGCCCTATTACCACTGCCAGGGTAGCCATAATTATCGCCAGATAAATAGATTGGGTAGCCACTGCATTTGCCTTTTGTCTTTGTTTTGCCCCCACGTATCTGGCTACAAGTGCAAGGGTACCGGTTGAAACACCTATAATTATGGTGTAAAAAACCATAACAATAGTTCCGCTCATTGCCACAGCAGCAATAGAATGAGCCCCTAACCTACCCACCCAAAACATATCAATTAGGCTCTGGGTAGTCTGCAGAACAGCGATTATCATCAAGGGGCCGGCTAAAGAGACTATCTTAGGCAAGATTGGGCCCTGGGTAAGGTTATTATTATGATTAAAAATCTGCCTGATCATATTTTGAACGGATTAAAATATAGGTATACTAGAAAGGTTCTGCTTACGAGTGCTTATAGCAGGATTCCTTGAGAGCAAAATATATTAGAAAGTTAACTTGTTATTGTAAAGCCTCTTCTGGTACTTCAATTCCCTCAATTGGCTGAACTTCTTCCCAATCTTCTTCTACTGTATCGTCTTGATCTAATTCTACTATTTCCCCCTCTTCTTCCCCCTCTTCCTCTTTTACCTGCCTATACTTACTACATTTTTCCTTCATCTTCTCCATCATCTTGTGCATAGCTTCGAAATCCATTTCCAGTTCGACTTCTTTCATCAGGTTCAGGTCTTTATCGTATTTGATGAGCTTATTGCCTACCATTACCACGATTCCGCCGTCTTCAAGGGCAACCATATGTTTTTTCATCAGCATCTCTTTTATCATACTGCCCTTATGGTGCTTTTGCACTTCATCCTTCTTTATTGCTTTATACATCGAAGCTCCTTGTACTTGCTCTGCCTCTTGGGCAAGGGCAAGCCTCCCGCAGCCCAACAAAGCCACGATCAGTATAACTAAGATTTCTACTCTTCTCATCAGCCACCCCCTGTCTATGCGCCCATATTATAAGCGCGATTTACGACTAAGTAATTGCTATATTATACTCATATTATTCTTGCTGTAAACCTTTTTATTGATAAAATATTAGAGAGGAATATAATTAAGTAATAAGGAGGATAAATTTATGGTCTGGGATGGAAATGAAAGAAGGGGTCGGGCAAGAGTAAGCCTTCCCTGCCGTATAATTATCTATACTCCTCAAGCAGAGACAATCGATACGGTAATAAATAATATTTGCGAGGGGGGTGTTGGACTTACGCTCATGAAGCAACTGGAGGCCTCATCGCAAGTTGAGTTAAAAGTTTACGGAGTAAAAGAAGCCCCGATTGTTTGTAAAGGAATAGTCAGGTGGGTAAAATCCGTAGAATCCTCTCAGCGCAGAGGAGTTTATTTTTTTAACACGGGCATACAATTCAGCGAGATTAATGAAAATGATGTGCTGGCAATAAGAGATTTGGTTGCCTCAAAAACCACTGGTTAATAACATTTAAATTTAAATCTATACCCTCACACCCTTTTTAAAATCTTCAAAAATAAGCTGGTAATCCTGGGGTCGAACTGCCTGCCTGAGCCCTGTTTAATCATCTCTCTGGCCTTGCCTTTAGTATACGCCTGACGATAAGGGCGGTCGGAAATTAAGGCCTGATACACATCCGCGATTGCAACTACGCGTGCCCCAATGGGGATTTCCTCTTGTTTCAAACCCTCAGGATAGCCTTTGCCGTCCCATCTCTCATGGTGATAGAGAATCAAGGGAATTATATTATGCAAAAAATGAATCGGCCGAATAATATCTACTCCGATTTGGGGGTGTTTTTTGATTTGCATAAATTCTGCCCTGGTAAGCTTTGAGCCCTTGAGTAAAATATTATCGCTTATTCCCACCTTGCCTAAATCATGCAATATCGATGCCTGCCTGATTAGCTCCACTTCGTTTTTAGACAAATCTAATCCCCGGGCAATTTCGGTTGCATAACTAACAATCCTTTCTACATGCTCTCCAGTATAGCGGTCCTTTAATTTAATTGTTCTGGCAAAGGCAAAAACTGCTTCAATTAAGCTCTGATTCGAGCGCTTGGTAAGTTTATCTATTTTCTCTCTTAGCAACCTGACATTAGTAATACTTGTAGCGTTGCTTGAAAGAGATGTTTTTTTCTTTTTTATATCCATAGAAGAGTATACCCGATTGCCGCCTTCTTCCTTAACCTTATTGAGTATTTGATCAGCAAGTTCGATTAAATCCATCCCCTTAGTTACTTTATCATCGGGATAAGCAGCAACCGCTAAACTCAGTTTTAATTTAACCAGGTGATATTTGTTTCCGAAATTATATAAATTAATGGCATCTAAGAGCCTTTCCGACAAAGCTAAAGCCGCCGACCGATTTATCCCGGAGGAGATGATAATGAATTCCTCTCCGCCATATCGAATCACAATATCATATCGACGCACTACCTTTTTAATCAGCCGGGCAAACTGCTTAAGCACTAAATCACCAAATTGATGGCCATAGACGTCATTTATTGATTTGAAATAATCTATATCCAGCATTACCACTGAAAGTGGCTGCTTGTATCTTTTGGACCGATAGAATTCTGACTCAATAACCTCGCTCAGGTAGCGGTGGTTATACAGGCCGGTGTGTGAATCTCGTAAGGCTAATTGTTTTAGTTTAAGGTTTGAGCGAAGGAGTTGTTTATTTATTTTTTTTAGTTTTTGTTCTATTTGCTTACGCTGGGTGATGTTGACCCAGTAGCCAATGAGTTCCAGAGGATTACCCTCTTTATCCGTTACTAATTTTATTTCATCGCGCATCCAAATGTACTTACCATTTTTACACTTAAAGCGATATTCAGTGCAACAAGCCAATTGTTTAAATACATTCTGGATATCGTCCAAGGCGCGTTTAATATCCTCAGGATGAATATGCGTGTTCCAGAAGTCAGGTTTCTCCACGAAATTACTTGCGGGAAAACCGGTCATTTCTTTTACATTCTCAGTAACAAAGGTGGCTCCATAATTATCCGAAGGCTTTGCTGTATAGATGACCGCAGTGGTTGAGCTAAGTAAATATTGCAGCCTTTTGTTTGCAACAATAATTTGTTGGCGTGCTTCCTTTTGTGCAGTAATGTCTTCTATAACTCCGTCAATCCATTTAATGTTGCCATCTTTGTCATATTGTACTATTGAGGTACACGATACCCATATCGGCTTACCTTCTTTGTTTATCAGGCGCAATTCCTTATTTTTTACGTAACCCTGACGCATGAGATCCTCAAGAAAAAGCGCCCGCTCACCGGGATATTGATAAAGCTCCAAGGCAGAGATATTCATAAGTTTATTGACATCTTGATAGCCAAAGATTTTCAATGCTGCCTTGTTTACATGCAGGAAGCGTCCTTCGACAGTATTTCGATATACCCCGACATTAATATTCTCTACAAGCGATCGATATTTTTCTTCACTCTCCTTTAGTTTATTTAAAGCTAATTTCCGCTGGGAAACATCCATCATCGCACCAATCATCCGCACCGGTTTGCCTGTATCGTCATGAATTACAAACCCGCGGTCAATCACATAAGCATAACTACCATTCCCGCAGTGAAACCGGTATTCGTCCAACCATTCCTTCCTGCCGCTATCGATAACAGCATGGATGCCGGAAACAACCCTCTTCCTATCCTCTGGATGTATATGTTCTTTCCACCAATTAGCATCTAAGCCCACTTCATTTCCGGAGTAACTGAATAGTGTATTGACCCCGTTATTCCAGATTACCTCATTGGTTAGCAAATCCCAGTCCCATATTGCATCAAATGTAGCATTTATTACCATGCGGTATCGCCCATCTGATTCTTTCAGCTCTTGCCGTATATTCTTTAGTTCAGTGATATCTGTATCTATCCCTCTGTATCCCAAAAACTTACCATTTGGAGCAAATTTAGGGATTCCGCTTGTTGAAAGCCAAATTATTTTACCGTTTTTATGTTGATTGCGATTGGTGAATTTACGAAAGGCTTGTTTTTTGCTGATTATCTGGAATGCCTTTTTCTTTAATTGATGGTAGTCATCAGGATGGAATAAATCATAAAAATATTTATTCTCTATTAGCTCTTCTGGCTTATAGCCTAAGATTTTTTCAACCGTTGAACTGGCATAGGTGTATTTTCCATTGGCATCAACCTCCCAAGTCCAGGTGAGAGCATTATCTATGAGCTCTTTAAGTACCTGTTCGTTCTCTTGTGCTTGTTTTGATGTAAGCTCAAGCCGAGATTTAGACCGGTTTGATTCAGTTAGTCTGGTTTGCAGATTTCTTAATTTTGCAACCAGTTGATTTTTATTTTTTTCAACCATCTTTAAGCAAATAAAAAAGGCAACCCCTAATCTTTAGAGTTGCCTTTTTTAATTTAAGTTTGTCAAGTCTTATTCTTATGCATTGGATTTATTTGTAAGCGCTTTCACAAAAAGTATAACATATCTTTAGTATTTTTTCAAATTGCAAGATAAAACCAATAAAATCAATGCCTTACAAAAAAGGTATCCTTGAGTATGGTAAATCGAATTGACCAAATTCAAAAACTATGGTAGTATGTACAAAATGAAAAAACTTGCCAGAATGCTTGATGAGTTTGTTAAGACAATCCGCGCCCTACCGCGCAAACCACTTGCGCTTATTATTTTCTTCTTTATTCTAACCGGCTTAAGTTTCCTCTATATATTTAAATCTATTTCTCTGGTTCCTACGGTTGAGAATAATTTTTTCTTTTCCAGTGATGACCCGCAATTACAAAGCGAAAATTTAATCTCTCATTTGTTTTTACGAAAGGACTCACAGCTGATTATCTCTGCCTCCGGTGATATTGATGATAATTTATACCGGGAAAGAATCGCAAAGCTCAGCGAAAGACTAATGCAGTTAGATGGAGTGGTCAGCGTAAATAGCCTTACCCACGCAGGACCAGGCAATGTGAGAAGCGCCATAAATAGCCCTTTATGGAAACGCCTGATTATCTCTAACGATCGGAAATCAACCAATCTAATTGTTCTCCTGGACGAAGCAAAATTTTCTCAAATTATTCCCAGGGTTGAAGAGTTAATGTATATATTCCGGGAAAAGGATTTTCGCCTTCAGGCAGCCGGTCTTCCTTATGTGGTTGAGTTAATCAAGCGCAACCTTCTTAGGGACTTGAGGATTTTCAGCTTATTTGCCTTCTTAGTTTTTGGCTTTCTTATTTTTCAGGTTTTTCGTTCAAAAAGCGTGGTCTTGGGGGCTATGCTTTCATGCCTGAATGCGTGCATGTGGACATTTATGCTTACTAATCTGCTCAATATTCCCATAGGTCTGCTCACCGCAAATCTGGGTACGATTATTTTTGTGATGACCCTTTCCCACATCATCTTTTTGACATTTAATTGGCGCTCTTTTCGGGCTGACCCAAAAAGCAAAAATCCGGTTATTGATGCTGTACGTCGAACATTTTCTCCTTCATTCTGGAGCATGCTGACTACCTTCTTAGGGTTTGTAAGCTTAACCTTCGTATCAGCAAAACCGTTGAGAGACTTAGGTTTTTCCGGCGCAATCGGTGCTCTGGTGGCAATCGCCACTGCCTATCTTATGTTTCCTGCGTTCTTAACCTTGGTAAGCCCCAAGCCGCGGAAAAGGGGTAAGATTGAACACTATGAAACCAAGGCGTACCAGTTTATCGATTTAGAAAAGCAGTTTATAATGTTGATTATCTTTGTGATGTGTCTTTTAGCCTTGCCTGGATTAAGAAGGATTGATTCTGATCCTAGCCTGCTTTCTTATTTTCGCCAGAATGGGGAAATTCACCGCGGCCTAAAATACATTGACATAAATGGTGGCAGTAGCCCGCTAATGTTGGTTGTGCGTACAAAAAGCAAGGAAAAGATTCATTCGGATAAGTCCTATAATCAACTGTGGAGTCTCCAGGAAGCCTTAGAACAACACCGCGCAGTTGGCTCAGCCATATCTCTACCGGTGCTTATTGCCCAGGCGAGGGATGTGCCTATTTTAGGCTGGATTCTTCCTCGGCAAGTTCTGCTTAGTGCAATGGAATTACCGATGAATGATGCAATTGCCAAGAGCTTTATTACCGAAGACCGTAAATATGGGCTTTTCTTTCTGCGCATGATTGAGTCATATCGCGTGTTGCCGCGGATTGATGTTGTAGAAGAGATCAAATTGATTACTGAGAACGAAGGATTCCATCCTGAGATTGTCGGAGGTATCTATAATTTGCAAGGGCACCTGGCTCAATTGGTTTCTTCAAGCTTGGTTTGGGGATTAGCCAAGCTAATTTTTCTCTTTGCTTTTATTGCCTGGTATATTTCGCGCTCTTTACGGGTAAGCCTGGCAGTAGTGATCAGTATCTTTATTATCCCATTAACTGTTTTGGGGTGCTTTGGGATTTACCGCATTCCCTTGGATATTATCTCAGCTCCTGCTTGCAATGTGGCAATTGCTATGGGTATTGATTCAATGATTCATATGATGAAATCTTTCCGACGTACAAAAAGCTGGCAGAGGGTTCGCGATGAGCTCTGGCAGCCGATATTAACCTCGATGTTCGTGGTTGCCATTGGCTTTGGTATCTTTTTATTCTCTACCTTTCCCCCAACTCAGCGTTTTGGAGGCGCTATTTTATTTGGCACAGTTTTAGCCGCACTTACCGCCCTTTATATCATGCCCTTATTGTCTGAATATATTCGCTTTGATAAGCTAAAATCTCTCCTGCACAAAAGATTCGAATTCCCTGCTAAATTAAGATTACTGGGTAGGAAATAAAAAACAGGCGGGCTTTGTCTCTACTTACTCCTTCCAGCCGGATAGCCTTCCATTTTTAAAATAGAGATATTTGTAACTTTCGCAAGTGCCAGTGCTGGCAGAATAGGAATCGCAATATTCCCACTCCTCGATTGACTCTGATTTACTAATTGCTCTTACGATTTGCGAAGGAAAACCCCACTTTTCATTAATCTGCTTCTCAGTCAACCCTATCTCTAAGACTCCGGTATCATAACGCCCGGAATAGTTGATATTACTAGGCTGCCTTCCATAAAATGGGCTTTCCTCTACATAATATTCAGTTACACATCCGCTGAGTAATAATAGAGAAATAATAAATACCAGGCGCAAATTAGGCATTATTCCTTTTATTCCTTAGGCGATAAATTAACAAGCAACCGATTAGAAATGCCGCAGTCATCAGATGGTATTTGTAATTGCCAAGATAAGCAAGTTGTCCTAGTGAAGGATAGTCTGGGCCAGATATATCCGAGCCAATATATTTATCGTAGATACTCAAGTCAATAGAAATTTTAATCAGGCCTTGATAGTCAGTGTGGGTTGTTTCCAAGCCGAAAAATAGAGCAATCAGTATTCCGGTGAGTAAGGCAACCGCTAATTGTTTTTTATTCATTTTCTTTTCCACTCATAGGCGCCGGTTTCCTGATTGAGTACCTCAATCTCGGTTCCTGCGGGAGCATCATCCTGTAGGCGCTTGGCATATATTTTCTGAACCTCTCTTACCGGTGCATTATTTTTCTCTGCTACTTGCGCATAGATAATCATCCGGTCGTTATTTTCTGCTTTAACCAAATCTAACAAGGCAGAATCCATGACTTGCGGATTTCTTATATCTAATAACCCTAAGCGGTCTTCTCCGATTATCCCTTTTTTTTGCCAAGAGATTAGTTCAGCATGTCTGTCTCTGCGCCTTAAAGCAGCCTGTTCTACCTCTGGGCTTAGTCCCTCCTGGGCATAAGCCTGAGGGATGAAATAATCTAAAAAGTCCTTTTTGTTACTCGATTGAGTTTCCTCTGGTGAGCCAGAAACAATGTCTTCAATTGCATCAATATCCTTTTCAATATGCTGATAGATATCCAAACGCATTGAGATATCTACCTTGATTGGCTCCCGGGGGGTTTCTACCATTACCCGAGCACAACCAATGCTAAAAATTATACCACCAATCAAAAACCAGTTTGTTTTCATAATCCCTCCTGCTTTAATCTAAAATCATGTAAAGTAATGTTTAAATTACGCTTACCGGCTTCTCCATCTAAGGCAATATCCAGGATAAGGTTGCCTTTATCCAGCGCGAGCCTGATGATACCTGTATTATACTCATAATCTTGAAAACTTTCCACAAATATATCCAGGGGCTGCTTAGAATTACGCGCTAGATTCTCCAGGAACTGAGTATCCTTAATAATTAACCTGCCTCCATATTCAGCAGACGAGAAATCTCCGTTTAAGGCATGTAGATTCAGACCGGCACCTTGAAAGTTCAACCTGCCGGTTAATTTACCGCTCAGCTCAACCTTTTTATTCAGGCCAAAGTCATGCACCAAAGTCTCTAAATCTAAATTTACAAATTTTAGACTA
>JASFIK010000040.1:0-9688 GCA_050122705.1 Candidatus Omnitrophota bacterium
CATCTGCTATATTCCAAAAAGCAATAGAGCTTAACCCTGATTATGCCGAAAGCTACAATAACCTGGGACTCTTGTATAGCGCCCTTAACCAGCACCAGCAGGCAGTCACAGCATACCAGAAGGCAATTGAATCTGACCCTGGTTTTGCCGAGGTATACAATAATCTGGGCCGTGAATACGAGAAGCTTAACCGCATTGACGATGCAATCGCTTCATACAAGGAGGCGATAAAGCTTGACCCTGATTTTTCCGGCTCATACAATAACCTGGGAGTAGTCTATTATACCCTTAAGCAATACAATCAGGCAGTTGCCGCATACCAGAAGGCCATAGAGCTTAACCCTAACTATGCCCAAGCGCACAATAACCTTGGCCTTGCCCTTGAGGCCTTAAATAAACCTCAGGAGGCAATTTCATCATACAGAAAAGCAATTGAGATTGACCCCAGCGACCCTAATGCGTATAATAATCTATCAATTATCTATTTCTACCAAGAGCAATACCAGTTGGCTGTTGAATACTCAGATAAAGCACAGGAACTCGGGTTTGATAACCCTGCGCTGAGAGAGGCGCTTAAGGCGCATAGGAAATAGGGGATCTAAGAGGTTAGTTATATGAAGCAAAATATTGCACCACCACAAACATTCCAGATAAGCGATTCCTCTGCTGGCCTTAAGGCATGGATTTCAATTGATTCCCTGATTAATAATCGCTGTTGCGGCGGACTAAGAATGCTTCCGGATATCTCAGACATTGAGATAAAAGAATTAGCAAAGATAATGACCCTAAAATTCGGTTTTCTGGGTATACCTAATGGCGGCGCTAAGGCAGGCATTTGTTGCAATAAAGATGCATCACAGCAAGAGAAATTAAGGCTTTTAAAAGCCTTTGCTGTAAAGCTACGCAGTCTTCTTGGTGATTGTCAGTACAATCCCCACCAGGATATGAATACGAATAAACAAGAGATAGAGGCATTGCACACGATGTTGGGTATGCGCATTCCAAGAAGAAGAGTAGTAACAGAAAAATCAGGTTGGTATACTGCCCTCGGTGTTATTTCATGCGTTAAGACCGGCTCTGAATGTCAGGGTTTAGATTTATCAAGCTCAACCGCTGCTATTGAGGGCTTTGGTAAAGTGGGTAGTCTGGTTGCGCAGGAACTCCAGCAATTGGGCGTTAGGGTTGTAGCAGTCTCGACAATTCAGGGAGCGCTTTATTCCTCCAAAGGCCTGGATATACCAAAATTGGTTAAAATGCTTCCTGAATTTGGCAGTGAGGTGATAAATCATTATTCAGATGCCCAACGAATCAATAAGGAAGCACTCTTGGAACTAAGTATAGATATTCTTAGCCCTTGCGCCAGAGGCTACAGCTTTCGTATGGATAATGTCTCCAGAATAAAGGCTAAGCTAATTTGTCCGGCTGCTAATACTCCGGCTACCCCGGAGGCAGAGGAGGTTTTGTTTAAACAAGGCACAATAAGCGTACCTGACTTTGTTGCCAACTCCGGCGGAGTGCTTGGTCCGGTTATGGAGCTGGCAGGAATTAATCCTTCCGAAGTTGCCGATTTTATCAATACCCATTTCTCAAGACAAGTATCAGAGATAATTAAACAAGCAAAAGAGAATAAAATTCCTCCGCGTAAGATTGCTGAGGAGATTGCTATAAGTCGCTTCTTGCTAATGAAGCAAGCCTCAGAATCAAAATCATTAAACAATAAATTATTTGGTTTTGCTGTAGGCCTTTATCGCAAGGGGCTAATTCCCAGGGTTTTTCCGCGCATGCTGTCGGGTAAATATTTTCAGAAAAGAATTGAGGGCAGTTTTTAAATATGCCTAATCAGGATGGTAATTATTGGCAGTCAGTGGTTAATCAGCGGCCAGCGAGTAATGTCCAAAATTTATGGCGGTTGCATATGAAAGGTGTCTATGCAGATTTACTGGACCGCTGGACAGATAATTCAAGAAGTAAACACATACTTAAAACTGATTTATACGATGAAGCAGTAACCCCTTGTAATCTCATATCGTTACTTCAGAATTCCAGGCGTATAACCGGCATAGATGTATCATTTGAGGTTGCTGCTCTGGCTAAGCAAAGGCTACAAAAGGAACAAAACCGTCGTTGTAATGTCGTAGTTTGCGATACGCGAAAATTTGCCTTTAAATCAGGCGCATTTGATGAGATAATATCAAATTCAACCCTGGATCATTTTCCCAAGAAAAAGGATATTGCAATTGCTTTGCGCGAGTTATACCGGATTTTAAAGCCCAGGGGAATACTGATTATCACGCTTGATAATCCCTTAAACCCGATAGTATCTTTAAGAAACATGCTACCCTATCGCTTACTAAAGTCATTGGGGTTGATACAATATTATGTGGGTCGAACCCTTTCAAAGTCAGAGCTTATCCGCATGTTAGAATTAAGCGGATTTAAGACACAATCAATTACGTTCATTGACCACACGCCGCGTTTATTGGTAGTCTGGATAGGGTATATTCTTGAAAAAATTAACATTCGAGTAATCAAGACTTGTTTTCATAGAATCTTAGAGAATTGTGAATATCTCCAAAGAACACCCTTACGCAACTTTACCGGGAACTTTGTTGCTGCTAAGGCAATAAAGCAATAGTCATGAAAAAATGAGAGGACCAAGATGCTAGATAATAAATTCGTCCCCCAGTTTAACATTACCTTGCGATGTAATATGTATGATGTTTGTGAGTATTGCTACGTAAAGGAACAGAAGCGTAATTTTCCTTTGGATATGGCTCCCCAGGATTTTAATAATATTATCATCTGGTTTAAGGCAATCGGGGTAGATGAGATAATATTTTTAGGCGGGGAACCAATCCTTCATCCTAAGTTTAGCGAATTTCTTAAAGTGATTAAGAATAATACTATATCAGCAAGATTATTTACTAATGGGACTTATAATAGTGCTACAGCCAACCTAATTTCAGCAAATAAGTACGTGGAGACCCTCTTTTTTCATTACGATGAGAATTATCTAAAGCGTTCTGCTCAGAGCAAAGAAAGTTTTTTCCGTAATCTTAAGCAAGCCTCAGAATCTAACAAAAGAATATGGCTGAGATGGAATATTGACAAGCCTGATATTGACAGTTCTGAATTAATCACCTTAGCCAGGCAGTACTCTGCTAATATCGGTTACTCAATCTCTGTGCCTACCCCTTGCAGTAATATGATTCCCGTATCAGAAGTGCACAAATATTCTGATAACTTAATGCATCTGGTTGAACTGGCAAGCACCAATGGCATTCGGCTTGAACCAGCAAGGGCTATACCCTTATGCGCATTTAGTGAACAGCAATTGAAATTCTTAAAAAAGCAGGGCAACCTACAGGGTAATTGTATTGCCATTAATGATATAACCATCAATACTGACTTGTCGCTTCAGTTGTGTTCGGTTACCCATCCTATATCCGCCAGCCGGGTTACCGGGGTAGAAGACCTAAAAAGGAAAATAGAATTCTTGAAAAAAGAAGAAGTAAAATTAAGGTCTGTTCCGGTAATTTCAGAATGCAATAAATGTAAGCTTTTTAAAGACAAGGAATGTCAAGGTGGCTGTTACGCCTATAAGCTCTACGGAGACAAACAAAAAAAATCACAATCTGAAAATGTCAGTATTAAATAGAGTAAGAAAATATTCACGGTTTTGCACTGGAATGGGCAGATTCCTAAAGCAGCCATTATCGTTAGAGACAAGCAGACAGATTATAAGTAATCAGCTAAAAACAAGAGAAGAGCAGTTTTTAAATATAGTGCGCAAGGCAATCTTTGAAAACAACCGTAGTCCATATCTGCGTCTACTTAAACTCGCTGGGTATAATTTTGAGGACATTAAGAATCTGGTAGTTAGTAATGGCATTGAAAGATCTCTTGGTATACTGGCAGACAAGGGCGTTTATATAACCTTTGACGAATTTAAAGGTTATGCCAAAGTTGTACGCAATGGTAGTAGTTTTGATTTTAAGGAGAGTGATTTTGATAATCCATTTCTTAGCTCATATTTTGACGTACACAGCGGCGGTACACGCAGCCCAGGCACCAGAACTATGATTGATTTTGATTTTCTCCTGCAAGAGGCTGCACAGCGCGCAGCAGTACTTGATGTATACGGGCTTCTTCAGGCACCCTGTATTCTGTGGTTTCCTATATTGCCGGGTAATGCAGGAGTAATGAATATCTTTCGCCAGGCAAAGATTGGGCCTGCGCCGATTAAATGGTTTTCTCAGGTTGATAAAAGAACTATCCGCCCATCTATACAAGACCAATTAGGCACTGCCTTTATGGTTTATATGGGTAGATTCTTTGGTAGCAACATACCAAAACCAGAATACATTGACTTAAAAGAGGCAGACAAAATCGCCGAATACCTTGCTGCGGTAATTAATAAGTTTTCTCAATGCAGCGTATGGACCTATGTAAATTCTGCCATACGCATTTGCATTGCTGCGAATCAAAGAAGGATAAATCTTAAAGGGGTGAGTTTTTTTATTTCCGGAGAACCTATTACCGATATTAAATTAGAGGAGATTGCTTCGAGCGGTGCGCGGGCAATACCATATTTTGCATTTGTAGAAGGAGGAATTACAGCATTTGGATGCGCTAATCGCCATGCCCCTGATGATATGCACTTTTTAAGTAATCGCATGGCAGTGATTACGCGAAAAAAGCAGCTAAAAGATACTCATAATGCAGTTGATTCGTTGCTTTTTACATCCTTACTTCCGGAATCGCCAAAGATATTACTGAATACAGAGACAGGGGATGAGGCAGTATTGTCATCTCGTAAATGCGGCTGCGGATTAGAGAAAGCGGGATTGAGTAGCCATATTCAAGATATACACAGTTTTGAGAAGTTTACCTGCGAAGGAATGACTTTTATGGTAAGTGACTTCAGGCGTATCGCAGAAGAAATTCTTCCTCGTAAATATGGCGGTAGTAGTACTGATTATCAGATTCAAGAAGAGTATGATCCTAGCGGTATAACCTTCATAAATATTATCGTAAGTCCCAGGGTAGGACAAGTTAATGATACCCAGTTAATTAAGACAGTTATCCAGGAGTTGGGTAAAGCAAAGAGCGCAGCCAGACTTATGGCTCAGGTATGGGCAAGGGCAGATACAATCAGAATTCAACACATAGAGCCAATCCCTACAAAGAGGGGAAAGATACTTTCCTTTACTCAAAAGAAGGTAGCCTTATGAAAAGCGTAATCTTAATTTATCCGTCAGATAGGTTCGGTGGAGCGGTTCAACCAAGGATTGAGCTACCATTAGCAATGCTTACCATTGCCACTCCCTTGGACCGGGCAGGGTATAGAGTAAAAATAATTGACCAGAGATTAGATAGGCATTGGAAAATAAACCTGCAAGAAGAATTAAATAAAGACCCTATCTGCGTAGGAATAAGCTCAATGACTGGACCACAGATAAGAAATGGCCTGGAGGCATCGCAGTTCGTAAAGCAGAGCTCAGACATTCCAGTTGTCTGGGGAGGTATCCATCCTACGCTGCTTCCTGAACAAACCGCAAGAAATGAAAATATTGATATCGTAGTTCAGGGAGAGGGGGAGGAGACTTTTTTTGAACTGGTTAGAGCATTAGAGAATAAAACAGCCTTAGATAAAATAAGGGGAATTTGGTATAAACAGGGCAATGAAATAAAACATACCGCACTCCGGCCTTTGATTGATCTGAATATGCAGCCGGTGCTGTCTTATCATTTGGTTGATATGAAGAAGTATCAGGTGGGAGTATTTGGCAAAGGGCATATAAGCTTGGAAACCAGCCGGGGTTGTCCTTTGAGGTGCAATTATTGTTATAATACAAGGGTTTTTAACAGCTCTTGGAGGTGTCTATCAGTTGATGAGACTATGCGTAGGATTAAGATTCTGGTTAATGATTACGGCATAAAAGGTTTTTTATTTCCCGATGATAATTTTTTCGGAAGCGGCAAAGAGAGGGGAATGAGTATTATCAAGAGGATAAAGGATGAAAAGATCAATATCCTGATTTCTAAATTAGACAGCCACCTTCCTTTATTATCCAGATTAACTGATGATGAACTGCGTCTTTTAAAACAGGCTGGCTTAACCATGCTGATGATTGGAGTTGAGTCAGGTTCTCCTGGGATGTTAAAAATGATGAATAAGGAATTAAATATTCCTGAGTTGATCAGATTTAACAAGCGCTTGGCTCAATTCAATATAATGACTCTTTATTTCTTTATGATGGGTTATCCTACAGAGACTATTAATGATTTGCGCCAAACTATATCGCTGTATTTACAACTGATAAGGGAAAACAAATGGGCAGTTTCCCATGTAAATATTTATACCCCTTTTCCAGGTACCGGGATGTTTGATATTTCGGTAAAACACGGACTCAAGGTTCCTGAGAAACTTGAGGATTGGGTACCCTTTAATTATCATACCGTAATAGATAATGCGCCGTGGTTAACAGAGGAGAGAAAGAAAATACTGCAAATGCTTCATTTTGCCACCCTGCTGTCTGAAAAGAATAATTTTATCCGGCCTTATAAAAAGACTAATCCCTGGATAGTCTTTCTGGCAAACCTCTATCATCCCATTGCTAAAAAGCGGGTTGAGCATCTATATTATAAATTCCCAATTGAAATAAAGCTTGCCGAATGGTTAGGTCTTTATCCAAAACAAAAATAAAGCAATATTGATATGATCAGCGTGATTCTGGTTAATCCACTGCATAGATTCGGTAAAGGCGTATTTAATGACCCGGCACTTCCATTAAGTCTGCTTACTGCAGCCAGTCCGCTGGATAACGCAGGTTATTCAATTAAGATTATTGATCAGCAGGTTCAATCCGGATGGAAGAAGATTCTACTTACAGAGCTAAAGAAAGGTGCTTTATGTGTAGGAGTAACTTGTATGACCGGCCCCCAGATCCGCTATGCCCTGGAAATATCAAAGATAGTCAAACAAAACAGCAGTATTCCGGTTATCTGGGGAGGGACTCATCCCAGTCTTTTACCTGTCCAAACCCTGGAAAATGAGAATATTGATATAGTAGTTCAAGGGGAGGGAGAGGAGACCTTTTTGGAGCTGGTAGGAGCTTTAAAAAATAAAACCTCTTTGGATACAGTGAAAGGAATATGCTATAAGCAAAATAATAAGATAAAGCAAAATCCTTCCCGACCATTCGTAGACTTAAATAACCAACCTCCTTTGGCCTACTACCTTATAGACATAGACAAGTATTTAGAAAAGAGGTTCCAGTATCGGGCAATCAGAACCTTTAGTAGCCGGGGGTGCACCTACAATTGTTCCTTTTGTTACAATCAAAGCTTTAATCTGGGTAAATGGCGGGCGCTTACTGCGGATGAAACTATCAAGAGAGTAAAAGAACTGGCGGAAACTTACAAAATTAATAGCATTATCTTTTGCGATGATAATTTCTTTAATGACATTCCTCGAGCCAGGGAGATATTAAAGAGGTTCGCCAGTCAGCAACTAGGCCTTACATTGTTTAAGATTGATATCAGGCCAGATACACTTTTTTCTCTGGATGATGAAACTCTTAAGTTACTAAAGCAAAGCGGTTGTCTAAATGTGGCAATCGGTCTTGAATCAGGCTCAGAGAGAATCTTAAAGCTTTTAAATAAAAACATAACAGTTGCCCAAATTCTTGTGGTTAATCAGAGATTAAAGGCACTTGGCATAATCCCCTCATACACCTTTATGGTTGGATATCCGACTGAAACACTCCAAGAGGTTAAGGAAACCATAACCCTTATTTTAAGACTGATTAGAGAATACCCACAGATAATCAAGAAGCTACATATCTATACCCCTTTACCTGGTACAGAATTATTTGATTCCTCAATCAGGAATGGTTTAATTCTACCCCAGAAACTCCAGGACTGGATACGCTTTAACTATCGCACTATAAATCTTCCCTGGCTAAGCAAAGAAATGTGGGGGCTATTAAGAATGCTTAACTTTTGCAGCATCTTCCTTGAATATAATTCTTTCTTTAATCCGGAAATAAGGATGAGTCCCTTTGTCAGGTTAGCTGCTAGGCTTTACCGACCCATAGCACGCTGGCGGGTAGAAAAACTGATTTGGAGATTTCCCTTGGAGATGAAACTTGCCGATTGGCTGGGATTTTACCGAAGACAGGTTTAAAAATTTTAATCAAAAATGCTTTTTAAAAAAAGATGCACTAATTGTTTAATGCCGCATGACTATTCTGGCATTAGCTTTAATAGTGATGGGGTATGTAGTTATTGTTCGGGTAAACAACATTATGGGATAAGCAGCAATGAGAGAATCCGCCAAATGGTTGCCGAAAAACATAAATTAAAGCTTGATTTTGAAAGGAGATTAGAACAATCCCAGGGAAAAGGAGAGTATGATTGTATAGTCCCGCTAAGCGGAGGAAAGGACAGCTGTTATTTAGTGTATCTGCTTAAAACAAAATATAACTTGCGGATTTTAACCTTTACTATGGACAATGGTTTACTTAATCCAATTGCCAAAGCTAATGTAAAACAGATTATACACAGATTAGAAGTAGATCATGTATTTGTTTCCCCTGAACTTGATTTTTTTAAGAGGTTGTATCGTTATTTAATTTTATATACTGAAGAGGAGGTGCTTAGACAAAAGGGGTATACCAATGCCGTATGTTTTATTTGTAACAAGCCATTGCTATTAGGCCTGGCTTTAAAAGAGGCAGTAAAGCGAGAGATACCTTTGGTTATAGGTGGTCTTGGGCCTGATCAAATCAGGAGGTATTTTTATGAGATACCGCGTGAAGAAATTAAGCAAAGCTGGGTACCGGAGTGGTTGAGCTCAGAGGCGTTTGTTGCTGATGATAAAAAATATTTCTGGGATCCGAGGGTTGATGCTCAAGGAAGCGACCTACCTCAGGTATTATTTCCCTTTCACGTAATAGAATATCCTGGCCCGGGGAAGGTAATGAAAGAAGTAGTAAAGCTAGGATTCATTAAAAAGAACAATATCAGCCCTAGAATTACCAATTGCCATCTATGCTGGTTACTTGTTTATCTTGACCGAAAAAGAAATTTTGACCCTATGGTTGCAGAGGTAAGTTATAGAATTCGCTCAGGAATAGAAAAGCGCAGGCAGGCAGCAATTGCATTAGAGTTATCTGATTTTTGCGTGAAATCAGGATTGTATACAAATCTTATAAGACGTAAAGAGATAACCGCTGCTTTAAAATTTATGAATTTAAAGATTAAAGACTTAATCTAAAATTTTTCTGGAGTTGAAATGAACGCACAAGATTCCCAAAAAGAGATGAGGGTGATGGTTAAAAGAATGAGCGTATTTATCCCTGTTCTTTTAATTATCATCTTAGGCGCTATTACCTACAGCAACTCACTGAATGGTAAATTTGTACTTGATGACAAAGGTATGATAAGAGATAACCAGCATATCAGAAGCTGGAGTAATCTATCAGGAAAATTAACCAGGGATTTGCAGCCTGATGCTGTCATGGAAGATTATAATTATCGGCCATTAGCAGTAGCTACCTACACCCTGGATTACTCCCTCTGGGGCCTGGATACCAAGGGGTATCATCTTACTAGCATTTTACTACATATCCTGGTAGCAATCTCAGTCTATTGGCTGATCAGGCTTCTTTTTCAGGATAAC
>JASFIK010000041.1:0-9627 GCA_050122705.1 Candidatus Omnitrophota bacterium
AGGCATCTACTGAACTAGTCAATTTCTTAACTGAATAATATGAGATTTAAACGCCATATAGAATTAGAGCACGGATTAAGGCAGATTGACATTGCTCCTTTGGTTGATGTGATCTTTCAGTTGTTAATTTTCTTCATGCTTACTTCAAGTTTTATTGTTCCCTCAGGTATTAGGGTTAATCTTCCTAAGGCAGTTACCAGTCAGATGGTTAAATCTAAGAGCTTGGAGATTGTAGTTTCTGGAGAAAATGTTATCTATATTGAGGGACGGGTAGTAAATATCCAAGAATTAAAGCCAATTCTTAAAGAACTACAAACTCGCAATCAACCTTTGCTGATTAAGGCTGATCGACGCGCACGTTTAGGTAGAGTGGTTGAGATTTGGGATATGGCCCGTAATTTAGGGTTGTCCCAGGTAAACATTGCTACCTATCAAGAGTGATTGTAGCTATATTTATTTCGCTAATCTGCCATATTTTCTGTTTTAATAACCTTGAGCTTACCTTTGGTAATCATCCAGCAGAAAGGGGTATTGAATTCAGCAAGGTTTCCTTTTTGGGTGCGATATTCGAAGAAGAAGATTATTATGCGCAGTCAGCGCTAAAGGCAGATTATCCTATAGATATATTAAGCGTCCGATTTTTTAATGATATGTTAAACACAGAGTCATTACCAAGACATCAGATTAGAGTTGATTCTAAGGATCGCTATCCGGTTAACCTAATCAATAAAAAAACTGCCTACTTTGAAGAGGTTCCTGCGCCAAGTGTAAATCGGCAACCATCAGGCATAATGTTCTACCCTAAAATACCGTATCATTTTCTTATTTATTTTAAGGATCGACAAATTGCTCATATGGAAGTTGCTTTTTATATTTCACCTAAAGGCAAGATTCTTAGTTTGCACAGAAAGATTTCATCAGGCAATCCCGAGGTTGACTTATTGATTATGCGCAATCTTACTCATTTTCTTAATCTTGTCAAATCTAATTTTGCCTTGGATTCCTGGCAGACAGTAAAGATTGACCTCAGCCCTTGATGATAAAGGTTGATTTTTCTATTGCCCTTGCTTTATATTTCCTCATTCTTTTAGGCCTGGTATTCTGTGTCTGGGTTCTTTTAAGGAGAAGAGGATTATTGGGAGATTTCTTAACCCTTAATCCCCGGTTCACCTGGTGTTGCAGTGTTTGTACCTATACCTATTTTACTACTCACAAAACCGGGATTTCGGTTTGTCCTCGCTGCGGCAGTTATAATAAGTATAGCATTGATAAAGAATTATGATATAATAATAAGATATGCAATAAAAGAGAATATAATTAACTTTTAAGCATAAACATAAAACAAACAGCCTAAACCATGGTTAAGCAATTCAGAAAGATTACCGAAAAGCAACTCGGGGAAATGCTTATGGATAAGGGCGTAATTACCCGAGACCAACTAAAGCAAGCGCTGAGGGTTCAGCAAGAGAAAGGCGGCCTGATTGGTGAGATTCTGGTAGCCCTGGGCTATGTTAAAAAAGATGATATCTCTTGGGCAGTGGAGCGCCAAAAGGAGCTCGATAAAAAGGGCAGCCATAAGCTAATCGGAGAATTACTTATGGCAAGGAAGCTAATAACTAAAGAGCAGTTAGATACGGGACTAGCAATTCAGCAAGAGAAAGGCGGTTTAATTGGTGAGATTCTGGTAGCCCTGGGTTATGTTGAAGAGGCTGATATTGCCTTGGCATTAACTAGCCAGTACGGTTTTCCATATTTGCCCCTGGAAAGCTATGAGATATCTCCTGAAATCATTCAGATTATTCCAGAAGAGGTTGCCCGGCAGTATTTGCTTCTACCCATAGATAAATTTGGTAATAATTTAAGTATTGCCATTTCCAATCCCTTGGATAGTCAGGCAATCGAGCAGGTAGAAAAATTGGTGGGGATTAATATACAAATCTTTGTGAGCACATCCACGGATATTAAAAACGCAATTGAGAAATACTACAAGAAATCAGACCAGTAAGCAAGACTGAATGCCTTCCCTAAAAGAGCGCCTAACCGAGATATTAATTAAGAATAAACTGATTACCCCCGAACAGTTAAATCAGGCTTTAGAGATACAGAGAAGAAAAGGGGGTAGGCTGAGCAACATAATCGTAGATTTAGGCTTTATAAAACAAAGCGACCTGGTTTCTGCGCTAAGCCAGGGATTAGGACTGCCACTCATTGACCTAAAAAGGATCAAGATTGATTCTGCGGTTTTAAATATCATTCCTGCCAAGGTCTGCCGCCACCATCAGATCATTCCCATTTCTCAGATGGGCAGCACCATGACTATTGCTATGGCTGACCCATTAAACATCTTTGCCATAGATGTTCTGCGTAATCTAACCGGTTCTAAAATCAATGTAGTTATCTCCACCCCTGAGCAGATCTTACAGGCAATTGACCAGTTTTACCCAGATGCAACCAGTGGCATAATCGAAGATCTCCTTGATGAGATTAGCGAGACTAAGGAGTCCAAGATAGAATTGATTCAAGAGGAAAGCCAGGCGCAACCATCTGACCAGGAATTAGGACTTGCCAGCAGACAGGGGCCAGCTATCCGGATTACCAATATGCTCCTTGAGCAAGCCATAAAAAGTAAAGCCTCAGATATCCTGATTGAGCCAATGCCGAATAGTTTAAGGATTCGCTTTCGTATTGACGGCATCTTACAGGAACAGGAATCCCCTCCTCGGGCAATGCACCCTTTACTGATTTCGCGAGTAAAGGTTTTATCAGAATTAGATATTGCTGAACATCGCTTACCTCAGGACGGGAGATTTAAAGCCAGAATCTGGCACCGAGATATTGATTTTCGTGTTTCGATATTGCCTTCCAGTCAGGGGGAAAAAGCAGCAATAAGAATTTTGGATAAGTCTACCGCCAGATTAGATATTGAGAAATTAGGATTTGACCAGGACAGTGTATCTAAGTTACAGAAGGCAGCCAAATATCCTCATGGGATGATATTGGCTTGTGGTCCCACCGGTTCGGGTAAGACCACCACCCTTTATTCTGTCTTGAAGTTTATTGATTCGCCTCAGAAGAACATTGTTACCGTTGAGGATCCAGTAGAATTTCAGCTTGAAGGGATAAATCAGGTGAGCATAAAACCAGATATCGGACTTACCTTTGCCTCGGCACTTCGCTCTATCCTCAGGCAGGATCCGAATATAATTATGATTGGTGAGATTCGTGATTTTGAAACTGTGGATATTGCTATAAAAAGCGCACTTACCGGCCACTTGGTTCTCTCTACATTGCATACTACTACCTCAAGCGGTGCCGTAGTGCGATTGATTAATATGGGGGTTGAGCCTTATTTGATTACCTCGTCTTTAATCTGTGTGATTGCCCAAAGATTAATCCGTCAGCTTTGTCCTAAATGTAGAGAAAAGTACACACTCTCCAAGGATATGGCAGAAAATCTGGGGATTTCATCCCAGCCGCTGCCTACGGGTTATCGGGCCAAGGGTTGCCGCCATTGTTTTAATACTGGCTATTCAGGACGTTTGGGCATTGCCGAGGTATTATTCCTTTCATCTAAGATAAAAGATCTAATTTTATCAGGGGCAGAGGAAACCCAGATTAGGCAGGCAGCTTGTCAAGAAGGAATGAAGACCCTCAGAGACAATGCAATTGCCCTTGCTTTAGCTGGCTTGTCTTCCTTAGAAGAGGTTATACGCGTAACTACAGGATGACCTTTAAGCATGCTTAACCTAAAAGAGAGATTGATTGATATATTGGTTAAGACCAAATCCATTTCTCAGGAAAAATTGGATAAGCTAATCCAGTTACAAAAGAAAAAAAACCTTCCCTTAAGAAAATTATTGTTAAGGGAAAAGGTTATCTCTGAACAAGAATTACTTTCTATTTTGTCTGAACACCTGTATTTGCCTTCTCTGCGTCTGAATAAATATAAATTCGACCCCAAGATTATTGCCCTGGTTCCCGAGAAGTTTTGCCGTCGATATGGCATTATTCCGCTTTCCCAGATCGGGAATACCCTGACAATAGCAATGACTGATCCGTTGGATATCTTTGTCTTGGATGATTTAAGGACTTTAACCGGCTGTCAGATTGATATAGTCTTAAGTCCAGAGGAAGAAATTAAGAAAGCGATAGACAATCATTATCGCAAGGACAGCGCAGATTTACAGCAAATCTTAAGTGAGATTTCTGGCGAACCGATGAAGCCAGAAGATGCATCGAGTCTCCAGACAGGCGTAAAAGATGAGTTAGAGTTAACTGATGCAGTACGGGAAAGTCAAACCCCTCCGATTGTTAAGCTGGTTGATTTGATGTTGATTCAAGCCCTCAGGCGCAGATCTTCAGATATCCATGTAGAGCCAGAGAAGGATTGTTTACGTGTACGCTATCGGATTGATGGTGATCTTTACGATGTGCTGAGGTTACCAAAGAAGAATCAAAATGCGGTTTTAGCGCGCCTGAAGATAATTTCTAATATGAATATTACCGAGAGCCGTCTGCCTCAGGATGGCAGATTTAAAGTACGCCTGGAAAATAAAGAGATAGATTTCCGCGTTTCAGCACTTCCCACTAGCTTTGGTCAGAAATTTGTTTTGCGCGCATTGGATAAGTCTAATCTATCTATTGGCCTTGATCAACTGGGTTTTTCTGAGCAGCCTTTACGCTTATTCAAACAAGCAATTGCCCATCCCTTTGGAATGATCCTGGTTACCGGCCCAACTGGCAGCGGTAAATCCACGACCTTGTATTCAGTCTTGAATCGCCTGAATACCGCAGAAAGGAATATCGTTACTATTGAGGATCCGGTAGAATATGAGGTTGAGGGGATTACTCAGGTTCAGGCGCGTCACGACATTGGTCTTGATTTCTCCTCGGGTCTGCGCTCGGTACTTAGGCAAAGTCCGGATATAATTATGGTGGGGGAGATTCGTGATTCAGAAACCGCAGATATTGCCATAAAAGCGGCTTTAACTGGCCAGTTGATTCTTTCTACCTTGCATACCAATGATGCCGCTTCCAGTATTACTCGGCTTATTGATATGGGGGTTGAGCCATTTTTAATTGCCTCGAGTATGATTATGGTTTGCGCCCAAAGGCTATGTCGTAAACTGTGCAATAAATGTCGTCAGGTCTATGAACCTCCAGCTGAGGTTTTAAAAGAATTTGGAATTGGGGTAAAGGAGAAGATTAAATTTTATCAGGCCAAGGGCTGTGATTATTGTAACCATACTGGCTTTTTTGGAAGGATTGCAATCTTAGAGGTATTAATGATTGATGACAGCGTTCGCCAATTAATCATCAAAAAGGGCTCGCTTGAGGAAATCAAGGAATACGCAATAGAAAAACAGGGAATGAAGAACCTGCGTGAGGACGCCTTGTTAAAAGTTAAAAATGGATTGACTACCTTTGATGAGGCGCTACGCATAACTACTGAGGAATAAATATCTAGTTATTAATCAGGGATTGTAATGATTAACCAATAATTCCAGCAAGGCAAAAAAGGAGCGAAGCAATGCCTACTTTTCAATATACTGCCAAGGATAAATCAGCCAAAACAGTAACCGGTATTGTTGAGGCTGCTAACGAGAATGAGGTTGTTCAGTTATTGCATAAAGATGGTCTGGCAGTTGTTTACGTAGGGTCAGTTGATAAGAAGAAAGCAGCTACTCGCAAGAAGCGGGGCGGCAAAATAAAACTCGATGACCTGCTAGTATTTTCTCGGCAATTAGCCACCCTGATTGATTCAGGTATAACCTTAGTTGGCGCCCTTCGGATATTGATTGAGCAAGTCGAGAACCCCGCACTCAAAGAAGTAGTAGTGGTGGTGCGGCATGATGTAGAGTCTGGCTTAAGCTTCTGCGAGAGCCTTACCCGACATCCCCGCGTGTTTTCTCCATTTTTTATCAATATGGTGCGTGCTGGAGAGACCTCAGGTATGCTGGATGATGTTTTGGAGAGGGTGGCTACCTATTTTGAGAAGACTGCAGCTTTAACCCGTAAGGTGCGTTCAAGCCTGGTATATCCAACCGTGGTAATCATCATGGCAATTTTGATTACCGCAGTCTTGTTGATTAAGGTTGTCCCAACCTTTAAAGGCATTTTTGAAATGCTCGGCGGGCAACTCCCATTACCTACACTTATACTCATTGCAATTAGTGATATATTAAGAAAGATGTTTATCTTTGTGGTTCTCGGTTTTATTGGCTTGGGATTTTTATTCAAGCGATATATTAGCACTGAAAAGGGAGGATACAGGTTTGATAGAACAAAGCTGAGGTTACCGATTATCGGCATGCTTTTTCGCAAAGTGGCAGTAGCAAGATTTTCACGCACCCTGGCAACCTTAGTAAAGAGCGGGGTTTCTATACTCGATGCCTTAAGCATTGTAGCAAAGACCTCAGGTAATAAGGTAGTTGAGGAAGCAGTAAATAGTTCCCTGCAATCAGTACGTGAAGGCGAGCCAATTGCTCAGCCCTTAGCCAGAAGCGGCGTATTTCCCCCTATGGTTACAGCAATGATCGGGGTAGGTGAGCAGACTGGAAAATTGGAAACAATGCTCACCAAGATTGCTGATTTTTATGATGAACAGGTGGATGCAGCAGTAGCTGGTTTAACCAGTATGATTGAGCCGTTTGTGATTGCCCTTCTGGGTTTAATTATCGGCGGTATTGTAATTGCCCTGTTCTTACCGATATTCCAGATTACTCAGTTAATTGGTCAGTAAAATTATTGAATCGCCCCTTGAAAAATTGCTGAGCGTATGTTATACTTAGGATAGACAAAGGGCAAACCATTTGTAAGAATGGGACGCAAAGCTAAAGGGCCTCTAATAAATTGAGGGGCAGCCAGTTGCCAGTAAAACGGCTTTATCTTGTTTATTAATTAGACTTTGTGACCTATTCTCCAAATGGGGAATAGGTTTTTTATTGGAAGTTAGGCTAAAAAAACTATTGACAAACAAAAAAGGAGGTGATATAAAAAATAGGTTCAAAAGAACAAGGCAAGGCTTGATATATAGCGAGAGTTTTATGCAAACGCAGTAAAGGGCTTAATCTAGGATAAGCTCTTAAAGTATAATACAAGTCTTAATCCAGCCTTAGAAAGGGGGTAAAACAGAATGCGTAAAGGCTTTACATTGGTTGAAATCATGATTGTGGTAGCAATTATTGCTTTATTAGCAGCAATTGCTATCCCCAACCTACTCAGAGCAAGGGTAAATGCTAATGAGACTAATGCCCAGACAACCCTAAGGACAATCTCCACCGCTTGCGAGAGCTTTGCTTCAGCAAACGATGGAAATTACCCAGCAAATATCGCAGCTTTAACCGGAGCAGCGCCGCCATATCTTAATGAGGATTATACTGCCGCTCCAAGGCAAGGATACACATTTGCCTGTGGAGTTATGGGTATTGCAGGCTATACCTGTACAGCAACAACAGTAACCTGCGGTACAACCGGTACGAGAAATTTCACCATTACTACCGGTGGAGTCCTCACAGCTGCAGCTTGTTAGGGTTAATGCTTGCTTTGTGAAGTTGGTTTAGTAGTAGCCCCGCGCCTTAAGTTAATTTAGGTGCGGGGTTTTTTAATGAGCTTCCACTGATTCGTTTTGCATTCGCCCCTAGAAATCGCAAGGAGATTTCAGGAATTTTAGTCCCGGAAATGCTATGCATTTCGCGGGGCAAAAGCGAATCAAAACAGTGGAAGCGAATTAATCCCCACTGCTTTCTTGCGAAAGCAAGAAGGGGGGTAAGTTCGACCAAGCAACTTATGTTCGCTTTTGCTCCATAGGTTGTGGTCTTACTTTATTTTACTTGTTGAATTAAAATTTTATGATAAAATCTATGTGACAGTAACCAAAACACTAAACCCTGTACCTAAAAGGAGTTGTAGCTGATGAGAAAAATTGGTTCAACTGGCCTGACCTTAAGTGAACTACTTTTAGCAGTGGCAATTTTAGCCTTTGTGCTTTCTGGCATGATTATTCTTTTTGTTAATTGCTTATTCTTAAATGAGGCCAACCGCAATCTGACCCAATCAATAAGCCACGCCCAATATGTAATGGAGGATATAAAAAATACCTATTTTAGTGGGATTAAGTCAATGATTGATAATGGAGACTGGGATTGGAATACAACTGATATTACTGCAAATGGATTAGTCGCCTTAGTCAATGAATCTATAGATACCAGTCGTGGTTTAACCAATAATCCTATTGAGGTTACGGTAAGCGTCCAATGGGAAGACCGCAGGCAAAGGCCAAGACAAACAGAACTGAGGACATTAATCACCCGATGAAAGGTTTTACCCTTATTGAGGTATTGGTAGTTGTAGCTATCTTGAGTATAGTTATTGCTGCGATATACGTGGTTTTAAATATTGCAAATGTAACCTATAATCTTGATCTGGGTATTCTGGATTTACAACAGAATGCACGCATAGCCATGGATTGGATGATCAAGGAGCTGAGGGAATCTGCCCCTGGAGATGTATCAATCGGCGCAGGCAATGACGATATTACCTTTGATACGCCTAATGAATCAAATATCCGTTATTACCTGGATACAGGCCAGGATCAGATTATTCGTAAATACCCTCCTGGCACAGAAAGAATCATCGCTAATGATATTGGCAATTTAAATTTTACTCTGGTTGGTAATCTCTTAGAGATTCAGATTACTGCCAGAAAACCACAGACGCCACAACGGCAAGATTTAACTTTTCTTTTAAAAGAAAAAGTGAGGTTGAGAAATGAATAAACGGGGAGTTGTTTTAATAATCTCATATATGGTAATTGCAGTATTGGTAATCCTGGGAATAAGCTTGATTGCACGCAGTGTTTCTGAGAGCAATATTGCCCAGAGGCATTTTAATTCAAGTAAGGCATTCTGGCTTGCTGAGGCAGGCATAGCTGCAGCCATAGAAGATTTTCCTAATTCACCCCTAAATGGTTTTCTTGATGATGCCAACCACACCTATACTACCCAGACTCAGCCAGTTGCTGGTGTTCCTGACCGTTATAGTATTGTTTCTACAGGCTCAGTAACCAGGCCCTCTGCTGATACCATAACCAGGACTGTTCAGGTGATTGTAGAGGTACCTCAGCCAGGAAGTATGGATGATGCAATTTCTGCAACAGGCAATATAGTCGTAGGAGGAGCTGCTAAGATAAACGGAACAGTTAATCCGAATGCGGTTTTTACCTTTGAGGAAAAATTCGGCTTAACCGAAGCTCAGATGAGAGCTCAAGCTGACTATTATTATAAAGATCCGCCCAATAATGTTTTGCCAGTAGATGGGATTACCTGGATTGATACTACCCCTGGTAATGAAGTGGTTATCAGTCTTGTTCCTTGGAGCGGTAATGGCATACTAATAGTAAATGGCGACGTTAAGATGACCGGAGGAGACTTTACTGGCATAATGTGGGTTAATGGTACTTTTGAGGTAGCAGCTGGTAACCCAGAAATTTATGGCACGGTTTTTGCAAATTGTGGAGCAGAGGATACAGTTGTCCTGGGAACTGCTGATCTTACCTGGGATATTAATGCAATCAATGATGCTTTATCCAAGATATCTCCCTTTATTCTATCATGGCAGGAGTTATAA
>JASFIK010000042.1:0-9608 GCA_050122705.1 Candidatus Omnitrophota bacterium
TACCCGGGGCTCCGTCAACAATCACCCAATCGCAATTTTTCTTCTTTGCCAGCTCCTGCGCTTGTTTTCTTACCAGCGCAACCAGCTTACCTGAATTTTCTTCGGCAATGCCAAGCTTTGCATGAACCATAGGGCCAAAACGCGTTTCAGAGATAAGCCACTCCCCGGATATATTTCCCTTCATGGTTATAGCACGCTCCGGGCAAACAAAGCTACAAAAAGCGCATCCCTCGCAGGAAATCGGATCTACTGTGAAATTCTCTTTGATTGCCTTAAGGCGACAGACGCTAATGCATTTACCGCATTCCTTGCATAGCCTTTTGTCAATCTTAGCAGTTTTTCCGCTTTTAAACTCGTGTCTTTCTTTAATCTCCGGATCTAACAAAAGATGCAAGTCTGCAGCATCTACATCGCAATCCGCCATAATCTTATTCTTAGCTAAGGCGGCAAATGCTCCGGTAATTACGGTTTTGCCTGTTCCCCCTTTACCGCTTATAATCACAAACTGCTTCATATGCTTTCCATCATAATGCAAAGGCCATAGATTACCTTAATATCATTTTTCTGGCAAAGCTCTATGGCTTGTTTGCTTTCAGCGCCTGGTTGAAGCCAGACCATAGTGATGCCTTGCTGAAGGCATTCTTTTACAATCTTTTCGGTTATTTCTGGCGGAGTGACTATATCGGCTACATCAACCGACCCAGGGATATCCTTAATCCTGGCATAGCAGGTCATGCCCTCAACCTCCTTTAAGTGCGGATTAACCGGGAAAACCTCATAACCCCTGTTCATTAATGCCAGCAGGATTCTATAGGCATATTTTGATTCATTTCTAAATGAACCAATAACTGCAAATCTCCTCTGGTTTAAAAACTCTTTGACTAATTCCTGCAATTGTTTATCTCCTTGAACAGCTTAATAAATTTATCCTTATAATTGGACAGCTCCTCTACAAGCGGGATTCCCTTTGAATAAGCTACTGCTATTTTCTTCTTAAAAGGGATGCGCATCAGTATTTGTATGTTTTCATTTTCGCAATAATTATCTAACTTTTCATCTCCTATATCCGAACGATTTATTATTACTCCAAAAGGGATATTTAATTTTCTTAATACCTCAACCGCCAATATCAAATCATTTAAGCCAAAAGGGGTTGGTTCAGTCACTAATAAACAGAAATCACTCTCTTTTATAGATTCAACCACCGGGCAGGATGTTCCTGGAGGCGCATCAATAATAACTATGCGTGTGGGATTTAGGTGCTTTTTGATTTTTCTGATTAGGGGTGGCGCCATTGCCTCGCCGATATTCAGGCGGCCGTAGATAAACTCTATAGGATAATTAGCTAATTTACCGATTTCTACTACCCCGATCTCCTTACTAACCTCCTTTATTGCTTTCTGTGGACACAGATAAGCACAAGCACCGCAGCCATGGCAAAGATGCGGGAAGGTTAAAACATTCCTCCTTTTCTCGTTATCTGGCTTGATAACTGCTATGGCATTATAGGCGCAAACCTGGCTGCATTTTCCGCAGTAGTTACACATATTAAAGTCTATTTGGGGAACCGGAATAGAGGCTTTCTCAGTAGTTTTTATAACTGGTTTTAGAAAGATATGGGCATTCGGCTCTTCAGCGTCGCAATCAAGGAATTGCACATTCCTACCGATAGAGAGAGCAAGGCTTGTGGCTATTGTGGTTTTGCCTGTTCCGCCTTTTCCGCTAGCAACTGAGATAATCATAGGGGGATTAGATAATCTGATAGTACGCGATTAAGACATCCTGAAATTCGGTATTATATTTTTTGACTATAAAGCTTTTACTTTCTAAATAATTACCTACTGCAAGAACGGTTGCTGTTCCAGCCTCATGTTTCTTTCCCTCGCGGGAGTGAATCTTGCCAATTATTTCTAGACCCTTTTGGTTAAAGTCGCTTAAAATAATCTTTCCCTCAAAGGAGAGTATTCTAATCAGTTCATCTATGACCTCGGCAGAATTTTTAAGATGATGCAGCGTATTTATGGCAAATATCACATCATAGCTGGAATCATCAAAGCTTAAATGTTCGGCATCCTCAATCCTAAAATCAACGTTTTTTTCAAGCCCAAAATATTTTATATTGAGCTTAGCGAATTTCTGTTCATCTTTTGAAATATCTATGCTAGTAAACTTAAATCCCTCTTTGGCAAGTTGGACAGTAAAGTATCCCTTGCCTGTTCCAATCTCCAGTATATTTCCATAGACAGGATATGCCTTCTCTAAAATAAAATTACGCTCCTTTAGGACATCATAACCCAGGTCCTTATAGAAGTTCATCCTTTGAGAATATCTTTTGTGATTTTCTATTACCTTTTCATCCAAGATTTACTCCCGGACCATGCGAACTCCGCATTTCGGGCAGTTCACAGAATAGCAAGGTACGCCTCGCTGGTGAGAGACTCTTGCTCCGCAGCTTGGACATACACAATGTCCGCTTGGACCAGCACCTGGACGGCTTCCTCCCATTCGTCCTCTTCCGCCACCGCGACCCATGCCTTTACCTGTTCCTGAACCACCTCCAAAAGGACCTGTTCCATTTCCGCCTGGCATCTTATACCTCCTTATTTTGGAAACGAAATCGCTTGGTTTGGGCACTCATTTACACAAACGCCGCATTCTATACATTCTTTACTTACAACTGCCTTATCATCCTTAACCTTTATCGCTTTTACAGGACAAACCTCTTCACAAGCACCACAGCCTGCACACTTTGCTTTATCAACCTTCACTGCCATCACTTTCTCCTAATTCTTTAGATTATTTCTTTGGCGGCATGCCAAACTTTGAATTTACACTTGGGCTTTGCGAGGGTCTTAACTGACCCTTTTTATATTTCTCAATCGCTTGTTTCACTGTTCCAGAAACACCAGTGATTACCTCTATACCTGCTGATTGTAAAGTCTGGAAGGCATTAGGTCCAACATTGCCAGTGAGTACTGCTTTTGCTTTTTTCTCTGCAACTAACTGCCCAGACTGAATTCCTGCTCCGCCCATTGCTTCAATATTCGGATTCTGTATTGCTTGGAAATCTAGAGTATCAGTATCCGCGATAATAAAATACTGACATCTGCCAAACCTGACATCAACATTAGCATCTAAATTATTACCTTCGGAAGAAATGCAAATTTTCATGACCCCTCCCGGTTAACTACTATTCACAATTCTTTTCATTGGGGTGGTCGCATGTGGTTTTATCTAAACCATACCCCTTGCCTGAGCCTGGTTCACATAAGCTCTTACCGCCCTCTAGTTGTCCTTTTTGAAGTTTATCTATTACCTCATCTATTCTACCGTTTATACCAACAATGGCCTGTATGCCGAGTTGATTAAAAAAACTAGTTGCCCGCATGCCCATTCCACCCGCAACTATACATTCCGCGCCTTTTTGGTGTAAAAACTGCGGAATCAGTCCGGGTTGATGCCCCGGATTATCTATAACCTCTTTATTTGTTATCTTTCCTTGCTCAATATCAACAATAGTAAATGAGGGACATCTGCCAAAATGAGCAGATACATAATCCCCATCAGTAGATATAGCTACACGCATAAAACCTCCATCTTTGGTGTGCGCGCTCAAAAGGAGTAAGTAAGCGAGCTCTTTCTTACCTACTCCAATGTTGGTTATTGAGCGCTTGTCATTTGGCCTTTTTGGCTGCAGACTCTAATTCATTTATGCGCTCGTTAATAGAATTGATCTCCTCCTGCATTGCCTTGGCTTGTTGTTTAAGCATATCCGCTTCCTGCTGAGGGTTTAACTCAGGGCCATATGGATAGCCACCGTATGCAGCTGTTCTCCATCCAAAACCACGACCAAATCCGACACGAGCCCAGCCACGTCCCCTACCCCAACCACGGCCTAAACCAAACCCGCCACGGCCTCTTCCGGCAATTTGATTCATATAGCCGGGAACAGGATAGCCAGCGCAATAACCTGCAGCGTGGCCTGTCATTGGTCCTAATCCCAATGGACCGGTTCCGTCTCCGCCTGGCATCTTAAACACCTCCCTTCTTTTAAGTTATTGAAAATGGTTTTCATTAATTATGAAAAAAAATTTAATCCTATTTTTCCTGCGAACAACTATCGCACAAACCATAGAATTGAATAAGATGGTTTGTAATTTTAAAATTGAATTTTTCTGAAAGCCCTTTTTCGGTCTGTCCTAGTAGTTCCTTTTCCTCGTCAATAAAGTCTGTATAGTCTATTACCCTGTCGCATTTTGTGCATACCAAATGATGGTGATGCCTTTCTCCTTTAGGGCCTTCAGCCAACTCATACCTAGCTCTTCCATCGCCAAAATCGAATTTAAACACCAGGCCCATTTGTACAAGTAATTCCAGAGTCCGGTAGACAGTAGTAAGACCAACGCCTGGATAGTTCTTGTGTACTTTCTGAAATACATCCTCAGCACTGAGGTGCTCTGTGGTTTTACTTAGGGTATCTAAAATAGCTCCTCTGGGTATGGTGAGTCTATAACCGCAACCCCTAAATCTTCCATGCCACCAAGGTGGGCGCATTTTAAATCTGTTTGGCATTTCCTAACTCCTTATTGAAAATCATTTTCATTATAAGTCTACTCTAAATTTTGATTTTTGTCAAGCATTTTTTATTAGTTGACTTGAAGTAGTATTTTGAGGCAAGAAATCTCGTGGGTTTTTAGGGGGCTATTTACTTTTATGGAAATGAATGATTATCTTGGTTATCAAATAAACAAAAAATAATGCGATTAATCCAAGTAAAATTGATAACGTCCTATTAACAGCCTGGTCTCCATATTCAACCCAAATAAAAACAAAAATCACAGACAGACAAAGAGGCAAAAGTCTTAATAAGTGCCTGCCTGAGGTTTTTAAAGTATTGCCTATTAAACGTAAAATATCCCTCATCATTATTTTTTACCAAAACTGCCCATTTTTATTCATTCAAAATGTCTTGCAATCTATCATAAGTCAACCTTTGGAATATACTTATTTACAAAAAGGCGACCTTTATCAGAAATATTGGTTATTAGTTCACCCCCTTCTATATTTCTCAACTCTATCTTATAGTTACCCCGAGTATCGCTATCATCTTCTCTTACTTCTGAATAATCAATGAATCCGTTGTAAATATTTTCCGCAAAATCTTTACACATCAGGTTATAAACCCCTGGACGCACCTTTTCCTGGTTAATAATTTCCAGCCAAATCAATGAAACAGTAACACAATCGGCTTCGGGCTCTTCGAAAAATCCAATAATTTCAACTCTATCTTTCCAATCATCTACGCCCATTCTGATATCGCACTTACCGACCCCTACAAGATCCCCATCCCTTACAATATCTACAGTAATACTAAAAGGCGGAAGGGTAGGCGGGGAATCGGATTCTTGAGTGTGGCCGATTGAATAAGAAATGACAGGAACCAACACAATTAATATTAAGAGAATTTTTCTAAACATATTTTCCTCCTTAAAATATCGCCCAGGTAAGTATTAATTATTTCCCCCCCGGATTTTCTAATACCCATACCTAAAGCGATTCCATTTCCTTTTGATGTTTTTTATCATATTGTCCCAGATCTGTTGCAAGTCTATGCTTGAAGTACTTTTCTGGGATACATAACTACTCTGTCCCAGAGTCGAACGACCCTGCCTTAAAGCAGAACTTATTACCATATTTAGGAAATAAAAGAGTATCAGTATAGCTAAAAGAACCCCTATCACTTTAAGGTTAATGAAACCCTTATTGCCCTTATTCATCTGCATTGGAACACCCATGGTTACTCTCGCCTCCTTTTATTTGATTATAAACTCATTGGAATAAACGGTTAACCATTTCCAATCTTTTGCCACAGAGTCTTTTCTAATCTGATAACTAATCATAAGGCGATACTCACCCGGTTCTGCCTGGATATATTTCTCTGTTCCGTTTGTATATATTAACGGCTTCCAATCAAATGTTTCATATTGCCCTCCCCCTATTTCTGCAGGGGCATCTATATCATATACACAATGAGGATGTTGGCATTGAGCAAATAATTGTTTCCAGCCTTGAAGAGTTTTTATTTCAACATAGGTTATTGAAAAAACCGGCGTGTGGCTGCCTGCATGAGAAAAAATCTTATCACTTAACTCGTTTTTTATAATTATTTTAATGGTTTCTTCCTGTTCATATTCTTGTTTATCTGTATTTACAATTACGCCTTCCTGATATTTGGGAGTTGCCTCAGCAATAGCATCTTGAGCAAAGAAGATTGATGAGGTGAACAATAAAACCAACACCAATTTTAGTATCTTTCTCATCTAAACTGTTCCTTTACTTTGGGGCGGGTAAAAAAGTAAATAATTATAAATGCTAAAATAAAGTTTCCTATCCAACCCGTCGGCCGTAAGTCCCTGCTGAAACATTTCACCGAGTATATTAAATTAAAGAATATACCAAAGACAGAAAGATAGATTGCCCATTTCCTTGACCACTCTTTTAACTTTAACAAACCACTCCCTATCATTAAGTAGAGCACAGAGAATACTCCAATAACGGCAATCAAAACAAAAAACCAAGGGCTAAAAGAAAGAGGGTAAAATCTATTCTCAAATCGGTATCTGATAACCCTTAATGTATTAGGTGAAAGCAGCATTCTGATGGTGGCTGCAATTAATATTAAACCAAGAATGCCAAGGATTCTATGCAGCCAGGCAAATATCGCAACTCCCTTTGACCTTTTTTTCTTTAGTATTCTTTGTGGTGATTTTGCATAAACTGGATCTGGTTTAAGGGGTGAGCTATGCTTATCCAAAATTACATCTTTAGATGCTGGCATCATCGTATCATAAGATTCTCTTAAGGGCGCTCCACAGCATTGACATTTTAAAGCGTATGATTCATTTGGGGTTCGACAATTAGGGCAGATCATTATTCCCCTTTTCTCTGTAATTATACCAAGACAACCTTTAATGATTCCTTGGCTTCAATAACAATCTTAAAACCCTCTTGAATTCGCTCTAAGGGAAGCCTGTGCGTGATCATATCTTTTACATTGACCTTTTTATGCGCAATTAACTCCAAGGCTTCTTTTAAATCATCGGGAGCTGCGCCATAAGATGAAGTCAGAGTAATTTCATTTCTCCAAAAATCCGGAATCGGAATGGCAATATCCTGGTTAGGAATAGCAAAAAGAAGAATAATCCCTTTCTTATCAATACAATTAAATGCTTGCTCCACAGCTTTGTAAGCTCCAGTGCAAATGATAATCTTATCTACTTTTATATCAATATCTTGATTGGCAAGAATCACTTGATCTGCGCCAAACTCTTTAGCTTTATTTAATCGATACTGATTAATATCAGTGGCAATAACCTTAGCGCCTTTTAACTTAGCTAACTGAATATTCAGTAGACCAGAAACGCCGCTACCCAGAATCAAAACAGATTGTTTATTTCTGATATCAATCAGTCTTTGCCCTCTGAGTGCGCAGGCCAGAGGCTCAATCATAGTTCCCTCTTCATAGGACACGCTCTCTGGCAGGATATACACCCCATAATCAACATTAGCCTTTGGCACCCGAATAAACTCACTATAGCCGCCAGGGTCATAATTGCCTTGATGTAGAAAATCGCACGCTGTATGGTTTCCTGTTAAGCAGTACTTGCAGTTATTACAGGGCACGTGATGGCTAACAAAAACTCTTTTGCCTGCTTTATATTTGTCTGATTTTGATTCTTTGATCTCCCCGGCAATCTCATGGCCAAGAATTCGCGGAGCTTTTTTAAGCCGGTACCATTCCATTACATCTGTTCCGCAAATACCACTTGCCCGCACTTTGACTAAAACCTCACCCGGCCCGATTTTTGGAATAGGCAGTTCCTCCAATCGAATATCATTATTGTTGTAGTATTTAGCAGCCAGCATATAAATTGATTTCTGAGTTCTGGTTACGGTATTTATTTTGTTTGATTAAATATCTCTTGAGCATCCCTTACAGAAGCATTCTCATGGACAATTGCCTTTAAGGCTTTTGCCATCGCCACAGGGCGAGCGCTTTGCCAGACATTTCTGCCCAGGTTAATCCCTACTGACCCCTTTTGCATGCCGTCATAAACAAATTCTAATACCTCCAGCTCTGTTTCACATTTAGGTCCGCCAGCCATAATGATGGGAACCGGACAGCCGCCAACCACCTTATCAAAATCTTTTTTACACCAATAAGTCTTAACTACCCGTGCTCCCAGTTCCGCTGCAATGCGGCAGCTTAAAGCCAAATAGCGAGCCTCACGCTTTTCCATTTCCTTGCCTACGGCTGTAACCGCCATAACCGGAATCCCATAATCCTCGCAATCATTAACAAGCAAAGCCAAATTTTTCAGACTCTCCTTTTCATAATCGCTGCCGACAAATATCGAAATCCCCACAGCAGAGGCGTTTAAGCGAATAATCTCTTCAATCGAAGTTGTAATCTCCTCATTAGCCAGGTTTTTGCCGACCATACTCGTGCACCCAGAGACTCTCAAGACAATTGGCTTGCTGCTTAATGGATCTATCGCATGGCGCAATACCCCTCGGGTACAAAAGACTGCATCCACATAAGGAAGCAAAGGCTTTATTGTTTCTCCCGGCTTCTCCAGGTTTCTTGTTGGTCCTTGAAAATAGCCATGATCAATAGGCATAAAAAAACATTTGCCGCCAGGCATAAGCTGGCTTAACCGATTCTTCATTCCCCAATCCATCTTCTCCCTCCTATTCTTGCCGAACAATCAAATATCCCTTATTCATTAACCAGTGGTGAAATTGATAAGCAGTATATCTACAATTTGCCTTACAAGACTGCCTTATCTTTTCATAGGCCTCTGAACCCTCTTGTTGACGCTCTAAATCAATTTGCAAAGGGCATTTTACATCTTTACAAAATTCCCTTCGCTGATAATCAATAAACCCCTTGATAGCCATTTATGCCTTCGCGCTCCAATTATACCACCGAAATCTTGCATGGGACTATTCTTTATCTTTAGAATTTCCCAAAGCCCCAAGCGCCTCCCTTGCCTTATCAACATCTTCCTTTTTAACTAACGACTCTGCTCCTCTGCCGGTCAATGTCAAATGAGAACGCATAAAACCACAATCATAATTTTAATCTTTTGCGCTGTGCGATTGGAGTCTGCGTCTCTTGAGTATCTTTTTTAATATCTGCCTCAAGTGTTAGTTTAATCGTTGAGCGATCCTCTTGGTCAGTTATGATATAGACAAATTGCGCTATTCTACCGGAATAACCTTGGGTGTCAAATTGAACTTTAATTTCAGTGTTTTCTTTAGGAGGAATTTGTTGTTTCTCAATCTCTACCTTGGTGCAATCGCAGGAAGTGTTAATACTTTTAATCTGCAGCGTATTTGATGAGTTATTTTCCAATATAAATGTATGCTTAAGAAGCTCCCCTTCGGCAACCTCACCAAAATCAAAGCCGGCAGTCTCCAAATCAGGCGTTTGAGCAAGAATTAACTGCGAAGAAAATATTAAAAGAATAAGGGCTAAACTAAATATTCTTATTTTATGATTTATTACCATTTTTGCCTCCCTTTTGCTTTCCATTATACCACCA